>JBCCQK010000143.1:0-16180 GCA_039024375.1 Bacteroidota bacterium | reverse complement strand
CAAAAACAGGATAGTCCGCTTCCCAAACAGCGACTACCCTACTCGACTGTCTAACTAATGTTTATGAAAAAGTATTTGAATTTATTTGACCTGAGCCAAAAAGTAGATTACAAAACAGAAATTTTATCGGGTTTGACCGTGGCCATGGCCTTAATTCCCGAAGCAGTGGCTTTTGCCCTAATCGCAGGGTTATCTCCGCTAACGGGTCTCTACGCCGCTTTTATGATGGGGCTAATCACCTCTATTTTTGGAGGCCGGCCTGGGATGATTTCGGGAGCAACGGGTGCCGTTGCCGTCGTCTTGGTAGTGCTAGCTAAAACCCACGGCGTAGAGTATATTTTTGCCACAGTAGTCTTAGCTGGTTTATTACAGGTAGCGGCGGGTGCATTGAAACTGGGAAAGTTAATGCGACTTGTCCCACATCCCGTCATATTTGGCTTCGTCAACGGCTTGGCCATTATCATTTTCATGTCCCAATTGGAGCAATTTAAAGATGCTAACGGTGCGTGGTTGACGGGGACACCGTTGGCGATTCTAGGCGGATTAGTCGCTTTGACCATGTTAATAATTTGGGGCTTACCCAAAATTAGTAAGGCGATTCCCGCTTCTTTGGTGGCCATTTTGAGCATCTTCGGCATCGTTTTCTTTTTGGGTATTGATACCAAAACGGTGGGCGATATTGCCTCTATCCAAGGTGGATTTCCTCCATTTCATATTCCCGAAGTACCCCTGACTATCGCTACGTTTATGACCATTCTCCCCTACGCTGCGATTATGGCGGGCGTTGGATTGATTGAGAGTTTGTTGACCTTGAATATCATCGACGAAATTACGGAGACTAGAGGAAGCGGTAATCGGGAAGCTATGGCACAAGGTGCGGCGAACATTCTATCGGGCTTATTTTCGGGTATGGGCGGTTGTGCGATGATTGGGCAGAGTTTGATTAACGTTTCATCGGGCGCTAGAGCGAGATTATCGGGCATCGTAGCTGCCGTAATGCTGTTAGTTTTCATTATGTTCGGCGCTGGATTAGTGGAACAGTTACCCATGGCCGCTTTGACGGGCTTGATGATTATGGTCTCTATCGGGACGTTCGAATGGGCCAGTTTGCGGACCTTCAATAAGATGCCGCCTTCGGATATTTTTGTGATGGTCTTGGTAACTTTAGTTACCGCTGTTCTGCACAATTTAGCCTTGGCCGTTGTGGTAGGCGTTATCATTGCCGCATTGGTATTCGCTTGGGATAACGCTAAGCGGATTCGGGCAAGAAAGCGATTTGACGAAAATGGCGTCAAATACTACGAAATTTACGGCCCACTTTTCTTCGGTTCAGTCACTGTTTTCAACGAAAAATTTGATGTGTTGAACGACCCCAACTCTATTGTGATTGATTTCAAAGAAAGCAGGGTAGCCGATATGTCGGCCATCGAAGCCTTAAACCGAATTACGGAACGTTACCAAAAGGTGGGTAAAAAAGTGGAGTTAATCAATTTGAGTTGGGATTGTCAGCAATTGTTGAAAAAAGCGGAGCCGATTATTGAGGTAAATGTGGTGAAGCAGACGAAACAGCCCATTTTTGTGGCGGAGATGGCGTATAAGGGGTAAGAAGGTAGTAGCAGTGGCAGGGGGCAGTAGCAGTGGTAGGAAATTAGACTGACAAAAAAGCCTTTAGAATCGAGCATGGTTCTAAAGGCTTTTTTCTTTTTTATTAAAAACATCTCTTCGAAGTTCGAAAACATCGTTTTTGCAATCTCAAAATTGCATTATTAATCATTTTTGCTATTTTACAATTGCATTTTTACCTATTTTTGCTATTCTAAAATTGCAAAATGGAAAAATTACTTCGCCGTTCTCACCAAAGAGTCCTACAAACAAAGACGGACTACGTAAGAGAAATCATGTACCAAATCAATTGGGACAATCGCCTTATTGCGATAAGGGGTGCTCGTGGCGTAGGGAAAACAACCCTATTATTGCAACGCATGAAGCTGAATTATTTAGGACAGTCAGAAGCCGCCTTCATCAACTTGGATGATTTATACTTTTCTGGTCATACCTTAATTGATTTCGTAGAAGATTTTGTGCAGAAAGGGGGGCGAATGCTCTTTATTGATGAGGTACACAAATATCCTAATTGGTCCAAAGAAATTAAAAATGCGTACGATTATTTTACTGATTTAAAAATTGTTTTCACGGGGTCTTCCATCGCTCAAATTTTAAATGCAAAGGCGGATTTGAGCCGTCGAGCGGTTGTTTACGAGATGCAGGGGCTATCTTTTCGAGCTTTTTTAAATCTTACGCAAGAAACCAGTTTTCAGCCAATCGCACTAGATGAACTTGTTACTAACCATGTGGAATATGCGATGAGTATTACAGCAGAAATTAGACCGCTAGCCTTCTTTGAATCTTATTTGAAAAATGGATACTATCCTTATTTTTTAGAAGGATTGGAACCCTATTGGTTCAAAGTTAGCCAAACCGTTAAGTTAATCTTAGAGGTTGACTTACCCTATTTAGAAGGTTACAACATTCAGTTCATTCATAAAATAAATAAGCTGCTCTACACCATTGCTACTTCTATCCCCTTCACACCAAATATGACGAAACTATCGGAACGAATCGGTATTAATCGAAACTTACTCACGCAGTATTTCTACTATTTAGAACAAGCAAGAATTTTTAATCTATTGCATAGTAGTAGAAAGGGATTGAGTTATTTACAAAAACCCGATAAGGTATATTTGGAAAACACCAATCTACTATACGCTATTGCTCCCGAAAACACAGAAAAAGGGACTTTAAGAGAAACCTTTTTTTTAAATCAAACTAGCTATCAGCATACGGTACAAGCCCCTAACAAAGGAGACTTTCTGGTAAATCAGAATTATCTATTTGAAATTGGTGGAAAAAATAAGAAAAATAAGCAGATACCGGGAATTGAAAATGCGTTTGTAGTAGCTGATGATATTGAAATAGGGGTTGGTAATCAGATTCCGCTTTGGTTATTTGGTTTTTTGTACTAAAATAGGCTTAGTGCTTCCAGCACTTCGAGTGCTGGAAGCACTTTCCGTACAAACAATTTCAAAATAAACAGTAATTAAAAAAGGAGTTAAACCCTACAGCTTAACTCCCTTTCACAATTTCCCAACAGGAAATCTTTATGCTTTATATCCTTGCACCAACAAGGAAACTTCATTTCTTAAGACCTCAATAAAGCCTTTTTCAATGGCGAAAGTCATCTTTTCGCCATTTCCTTTGACGATTTCTACAGGTCCTTCCGCCAAGGCAGAAACCAACGGTGCGTGATTGTTCAAAATCTGGAACTGTCCGTTGATACCCGGAATTTTGACAGATTTGATGGGGCCTTCGAAAACAGCTATATCTGGTGTTAATACGGAAATATTCATTTCTTAACGATGAATGATAAATGATGAATGATGAATGATTCCATCAAGTTACTTTAGTTGCAACTTCTTACTGCAACTGCCTACTGAACTTACGCTACTTCGGCTAACATCTTCTCCCCTACCGCTCTTACGTCGTCGATGTTTCCTTGTAAGTTGAATGCCGCTTCTGGGTATTGGTCCATTTCTCCGTCCATAATCATGTTGAAGCCTCGGATGGTTTCTTCCAAAGGAACGATTACCCCAGGAATACCCGTAAACTGCTCCGCTACGTGGAAAGGCTGAGATAAGAAACGTTGTACTCGTCTTGCTCTAGCAACGACCGCCTTATCTTCGTCGGACAATTCTTCCATACCTAAGATGGCAATGATGTCCTGCAATTCGTTGTACCGTTGTAGCAAGTTTTTCACTCGCTGGGCACAGTTGTAGTGTTCATCACCGATGATGGCAGGGTCTAAGATTCTGGAAGTAGAATCCAGTGGGTCCACCGCTGGGTAAATACCCAAAGAAGCAATCTTTCTAGACAATACGGTCGTGGCATCCAAGTGCGCAAAGGTCGTTGCGGGAGCAGGGTCCGTCAAGTCATCCGCAGGTACGTAAACCGCCTGTACGGAGGTAATAGAACCTCGCTTCGTAGAAGTAATTCTTTCCTGCATCAAACCCATCTCCGTTGCCAAAGTTGGCTGGTATCCTACCGCTGATGGCATCCGACCTAGTAGGGCCGATACCTCAGAACCCGCTTGGGTAAATCGGAAGATGTTGTCAACGAAGAACAAAATATCTCTACCACCCGTTGGGTCGTTTAAATCACCATCTCGGTAGTATTCCGCCATTGTCAAACCAGACAAAGCTACTCGCGCTCTCGCACCGGGAGGCTCGTTCATCTGACCGAATACCAACGTAGCCTTAGAACCTTTCAAGGCTTCCATATCCACTTTGGTCAAATCCCAACCACCAGCTTCCATCGAGTGCTTGAAGTCTTCGCCGTAGTTGATTACATCTGATTCCAAGAATTCTCGCAACAAGTCATTTCCTTCTCTCGTTCGCTCTCCAACGCCCGCAAATACGGAAATACCTTCATACACTTTGGCGATATTGTTCACCAATTCCATAATCAATACCGTCTTACCAACACCTGCACCACCGAATAACCCAATCTTTCCTCCTTTTTGGTAAGGCTCAATCAAATCAATCACCTTGATACCCGTCAACAAGATTTCCTTGTCGGTTGCCAAATCCTCGTAGCGAGGTGGCTTTCGGTGAATGGCGTAAGATTCTGCTTTTGATACTTGACCGATACCATCCACAGCGTGGCCAACGACATTGAACAAACGACCTTTAATCGCCTCTCCAACGGGCATAGAAATCGCCGCACCCGTATCGGTTACGTCCATCCCTCTGGTCAATCCGTCGGTAGAATCCATCGAAATTGCCCGAACACTATCTTCTCCCAAGTGCTGTTGCACTTCCAGAATTAAGACTTCACCGTTCGCTTTAGTAATTTCTAAGGCGTTCAAGATTTCTGGCAATTGGGCACCTTCGGCAGCGAAACTTACGTCCACTACGGGTCCAATGACTTGTTTGATTTGACCTATGTTAGCCATATTTATTGTTGATTATTAGTTTATTGATAATCTCATCAAAAACGATGCAGAGCATTGTTCTCCGAAATTTGCCGCAAAGATACCTAAACTACCTTATTATAAAAAGGAATATTTTAGAAAAAATTAAGGGTTTTTGCTTAAAAATCAATCGAATAGTACGCATTAAACAACCTTTGAATGGCTATCACTGGTCACAAAAATATGGCGTTTTAAACATCTACAGTAACATTTATTGGCGATACCCCAGTAAGTTCCCTTTTTTATTTCTCAAATAACTCTCTCGCCCTTTTTTATTTTCTTCTAAACCTTAATGAACCCTTATTTTAGGTTAATGGGCCGTTATCGACTATCCCAAAATAAGTATCACGATAAATAGAAATGTAACTTCGACTTTTCAAAATTAATTACTCAACTGAATTAATAGAATGAAGTACTGCATTTACATTCTTTGCCTGATTTTAGTAGCTTGTTCCTCCAAAACAGAAAAAAATACTTCTTCCAATCCAAACGGGGAGCAGCCAATTGCGTACAGAACAACGACTACCGAACACTACGAGTTAATACGCCCCTACTCCAAATCAGAAGCCGTACTACTCCTATTTCCAGGACATGGAGAAACCCCCAAATCTGTCCAACAATCCTTCAAAATCGTGGAAGCGGCTATTGAAAAAAAGATAGCCATTGTTTTCATGACCTTCAACCGCAGACTTTGGCTTACCCAAAAAGAAAAGTTTGACTTAATGCAAGTTTTCAATCAGCTTTTTCAACAACAGGAATTGGATAGCAGTAACGTGTATATCGGTGGATTTTCTAGTGGTGGGAATGTGAGTCTTCTTTTTACCAATCATCTAAAAGAGGTCAACAATTTAATTCAGCCTAAAGGTGTTTTCGTCGTTGATGCGCCCGTAGATTTAGCCGCATTGTACGAAATAGCGGAGCGGAATGTACAACGAAACTTTTCGTCGATTTCGGTTCAAGAAAGTACACGAACTATTCAGCAATTTGATAGCACTTTTGGCCGACCAACGGATAGCTTGTCGAACTATGAGCAATACAGTCCCTTTGTTTTCCAGACGAACCATTTGGACAATCTAGCTGACCTGGAAGATACGAAAATAAGGTTCTACACGGAACCAGATATTGAATGGTGGAAGAATAATCGTCAAAACGACTACAAAGACATGAACGCTTTTTACATTAAAGCCTTGGCGAATCGCTTGGTCGAGAAATTTGGTCAAAAAGTAGAATACATTGAGACCAACAACAAAGGGTATCGCCCCAACGGGCAACGACATCCGCACTCTTGGTCTATCGTGGACGTTGACCATCTGTTGAAGTGGATATTGAACAAATAATTCACAACTCATCTTTACTCCTCCCCTATTCTCGCCGCCAAATTATCGGGCAACGCATCTTTCGTATCTTCCAAATGCGCCTCTAGCATCGCTTGCAACTCCGCTACCTTCTCGGGGTACGCTTCGTAGCGGTCGTATTTTTCGCTAATATCCGTCTCCAAATCATACAATTCTGGGCGCTCCAACTCAACGGGACGCCAGTAAAAAATAGGCTCCTGTTGAGAAATATGAAGTTTCCATTGGTTAGACCGAACAGCGTGCAGCTTTCCAAAATCCCAATAAAAAAATTCTTTCCTTGGACTTTCTTCCGCCTTTCCCAAAAGCAAAGATGACAAATCGTAGCTATCCATTTTTCGGTCGTTGGGTATGGTCGTTCCCGACAAAACGGCGAAGGTGTGTAATAAATCTAATGTACTGCCCATTTCATCGACAACACCCGGTTGGACTCGACTCGGTCCCCAAAAGATTGTGGGGACTCGCTGACCACCTTCAAAGGTTGTCCCTTTACCCGCCCGAAGTGGTCCCGCCGAACCACCATGGGTATCAAAAGCTAACCAAGGACCGTTGTCAGAAGTGAAAACAACGATGGTTTGCTTTTCTAGTTGTAAATCTTTTACCGTTTGTAAAATCTGTCCGACGCCCCAATCAATTTCTTGCAAGACATCACCGTACAATCCTCGTTTACTGCTGCCTTTAAAATCGTCGTGCGCAAACAATGGAATGTGTGGCAAGTTGTGTGCTAAATAGAGAAAAAACGGTTGGTTTTTATTAGCTTTGATAAACTCAACTGCTCTCTCCGTGTACCGACGAGTAATGGTCGTTTGGTCGGCGGGTCGTTCCAGCTCTTTGTCATTTTCCATTAACGGCACATCGTAAGCGGTGATTTCTGCCTGAAAATTGGGGTCTTTCAAGGCATTCTCTCGATAATTAGCTTTTCCTTTTACAAAATCCATATCATTAGAATAGGGAATGCCAAAGTAAGAATCGAAGCCTTGCGCCATCGGCAAATGCTGCGGTAGATGCCCCAAATGCCACTTACCAATCGCCGCCGTTGCGTAGTCTTTTTGTTTTAGTACCTCCGCAATGGTCACCTCGTCCGAGGGTAAACCACCTTTTGAATCAGGGAACAAAACACCTCTCTTAGAAGACGTCATACCATTACGTATTGGATAACGCCCTGTTAATAGTCCCGCACGACTCGGCGTACAAACGGGGTCGGCTACGTAGAACTGTGTCCACTTCTGGCCTTCCGCCGCCATTTGGTCCAAATTGGGCGTTTTGATGGTGGGATTACCGAAGCAACCGAGGTCGCCGTAGCCTAAGTCGTCAGTGAAGATGACGATGAAGTTAGGGGAGTCAATTTGTTTTTGTGATACAGCATTATCAGAACTAGCTTGGCAAGCTATGAGTAACAAAGAATAGATAGCACAATAATAACGATTCGTTTTGACGGTATATGGCATAGTATCTTAATTTTACATGCCAAGATAGCACAACTCTTTCTATTTAAATACTTACCACGAATAATTTTTCTTCATTGAGTAGAAAGGTCATTAATACTTTTGTTTCTCCGGTGTCAAACTCGACTTTTACTAGTCTGACTTTTATACTTATTTGTTCGTCAACTCTAAGCCCCCAAGCCATTTATACTAGGAAACCATCATCATCAATTCGGTCAATTACGCATTTGATTTGAGCTTATCTATTCCTTTTTCAAACCAGTTTCTAATCATTAACTACTATTCCGCTTTCGCAATTTCTTTTTTATCCTTTTCTTCTTTTTTAGAATAGTTCTTACCGCTTTCTAATTTTTTAGAAATGGCCGAATATGGTCCAACGACAATTTCTTCCCCTACTTCTAAACCACTCGTGACTTCGATATAGGCATCATCTTGAATCCCAGTCTTTACTTCAACCGTTCTGACCGTATCGGGCCCCGCAACGGTCGCAAAAACGACCTCTTTGATTACGTCATTTCCGAACTTATCGTCTCCTTTTTCTTCTCGAGTCGTAACCGATTGAATGGGCACGCTCAAAACGGATTCGGCCGTAGTGGTATTGATTTCAACCGACGCCGACATTCCTGGTCGGAAAGGATAACGATTCTTAGCCGAAATCAAATCTCCGTAAGAAGCAGGGTCTAATCGAATTTTGACCACAAAATTGGTGACTTGGTCAGAATTTAGCGTAACGACTGCGCCCGTTGCAGAAGTGGCAGAGTTAGCAATCTCAGTAACGATACCATTGAATTTTCTATCCAAATAAGCATCCACTTCCACGTCCACAGAGTTGCCCAAGGCTACTTTCGGAATATCACTTTCACTTACGTCCACTTGAACCTCCATTGCCGACATATTCGCCACGCGCATCATCTCGGTACCCGCCATCATATTGCTTCCTACCACACGTTCTCCCTTTTCCACGGAAAGCAGAGAAACGACGCCGTCCATGGGGGCAAATAAAGAGGTACGCTTTAGATTTGTTCGCAATTCTTTTAAAGTCGCCTCGTCGCTTTTGACCGAAAAACTGGCGGCTTTAGACGACTGTTGTGCTGCTTTTAGGTTGGCTTCTGCCGAAGCTAAACTCGCCCTCAATGATTTAGCGTTCGCCTGTAACTGTTGTAAACTCGCCAAAGAATTTTCAAAATCTAGGTCAGAAATTACCCCTTCTTTGGCTAAGCCAATGTTTCTTTCGTGAATAGATTTTTGATTGGTCAACTGTACCTCCGTTGCCTCCAACTGCGCCTTAGCTTGTACCAAAGCCGCTTTGTTTCGCTCAATATCAGCCAACGAACCCGCTAGTCTTGCTTTCGAATTATTCACCGCCGCTGCCCCTCTTTCCACTTGCGAACGAATGGCATCGGGGTCAATTTTAGCTAAAAGCTGTCCCATTTTAACGGAATCACCCTCTTCTACATAGAGTTCTACGATTTCCCCCGATACGTCAGGGCTAATCTTCACCTCCACTTCGGGGAAAACCTTACCGCTCGCCGCTACGGTCTCCTTGATAGTTCGACGCTCCACCTTTTCGGTCGTTAACTCGACCCCTTTAGGCTTTTGACGGCTTTTCCAAACGGCAGCAATCAACAGCAGCACAATACCAGCTACTAATAGGTAAATCCACTTGTTAGAATTATTCTTTTTCTTTGTCATTACGAGTTTACTAAGTTAGATTATATTTTAGAACAGCGAATAGAGACCATTTCATTGAGAGAAAATTAATAGAAAGAAGGTTAGAAGTCAGGGGTTGTGTCAAAAGTCATCAAATCAAATAAAATCATTTATATAATTAAGGTAAAAATTGCTGGATGGCTATATTGTTAAATGGTTATATTGTTGTAGGACAAAGTGTTACGAGAACAATATAACAATAAAACCATATAGCCATCATTTCAATTATACATTCAAATTTAGTCTATTGATACCCTTTTTACACAACCCCTGACTTCTGGCTTCTATCTAATTATCTAAATAGTCACAATTATTTCAAATTCATCGGTTTGCCGAGGTAAAAATCAATGATTTTTTGTCGAAAAACGTAGTCGTATTTGGCACGGGCGACGTTCAATTCGGCCGTATCTAAGTTTGTTTTGGCAGTAGTTAATTCTAAAGTATTGATGACCCCTAAATCGTACTGCTTTTGCGCATTCTCGAAGGCCGCTTGTGCCGCTTCGAACGACCGTTCGGAGGCTGCTAATTCAGTTTGTGCCGCTCTAGCGTTAGCGATAGCTGCCTGAACGTCCGCTTTCAGTTGCTGCTTCACTTGGCGATTTTGCACTTCTGAGTTGATAATATCCAATTTTGCTCTTTCAATACCGATTCTAGTTCGGTGATTATTATAAATCGGGAAGTTCACCTGCGCCCCGACAACTTGACCAAAGTTATTGTTCAACTGTGTTCCATACGAATCACTTGGAAAGTTACTAGGACTTGCATAACGAGTATCCAGTCCCGCAAATAGGGTCACTCTTGGTAAGGCATCTGCTTTAGCAATGGGTACGCCAAATTCGGCACTTTTCATTCTAGCCTCGCTCGCTTTGATAGTAGCTTGAGAATTTAGCGCCTGCGCATAAACGGACGATAGTGTCTGTGCTGCATTACTTTCATTTACCTCCATAATATCGTCTGGCAAAACGATTTGTAAATCGTAATCGGGTTCTAATTCCAAGATATTTTTTAACGTCAAGTAATTAATTTCCACCGAGTTTTGCGCTTGAATCAAGGTCTGTTCGTTTCTAGCTATTTGGGCTAGAATATCGAGCCTATCCACTTTGGGTACCGTTCCAGCATCAATACGCTTGTCAATAATCGCTAATTGTTCTTGCGTTTGCTCGATGGCTCTTTGGGCAATCCTCACCTGCTCTTCGGCCAACAAGATATTCAAATAAGCTGACGCCATTTGTAGCGAAATGTTCTGAAATTGGGTATTGGCATCCTCTTTTGCGGCTTCTAAGTCCAACTTACTTTGCTTGATGGTATTGCTAATGGCACCCCCATTGAAAAGCGTCGCATTGGCGTCCAAGTTCCAGTTATTGAACCCCAATCGAGTATTGATAAAGTCGTTCGTTACGGGGTTGATACCTCTACCGTAATTGAACCCCAAAGAGGTTCGAGCACTCACGTTGGGAAGACGTGCCATTCGACTGCCTTTTTCGGTCAGTTCCGCTTGGGAGACGGCAATTTCAGATTGTTTTAAGGTTAGATTGTTCTGTCTGGCGTGATTGATACATCGTTCTAAAGACCAAACTTCTTGTGCATAGGAAGGTAATACTAGGACCACTGCCAATAACAGTAGCGTTGTTGTTTTTCGTAACATTAATAACGTTTTTGCTGGCGATTTCTTTGAAGTGTTGGGATTCCACGGGTTTAAATTTTTCCCAATCACAACACAATATTATGTATAGCTCGTCAAAAAGACGTCATTATTTATATCAAGTTGTAAGATTCTTGGATAAAAGGAAGTTTATGAGGGATTATTGCTGCTGCCTGTTCTGACATTGACCGCTTATTTTTCGGTAGGAAGTTTTAGATGCGTTTTTTCTAATTGAAATAAGGTTACTTCTTGACAAGACGATATTTCAACAAGATAGATGACTTCCCTTATCTAGTTTTTTATGTATTTTCGGAATTGAATTCCTAATTTACATAAAAATGATAGTAGATAGTCACATCTGATTCGGGTTCGGAGTAATCGTCAGTGCGGATAGAACCTTGGGTACTAACCTTAGCTTTCCCGTATAATTTGACTGTGGAAAAATTCAGCAATTTTATCAACGTGACCGTTATGGTCGGGAGTCATTGGCCCCTTTATATAAATTTCTCCGTCTAGTAATTCAACTCTTTTTTTACCATCAAGAATGCCTAATTCTCCCATCCGTTGATAGTCGTCCGCCGTGAATAACATCTTTTGCGCAGTGAAAATATTTTATTTGACAACAGGCATATTAGATATATCCGTCTAGTTTATTTTACTATGAAAGTACCTATTTTTTGCGTAAAAAACGAACCGCTTTCGTTAAGCCTTGTCAATTTTTTCCTTCATGTTGTACGGACAACTATTGCACACTTCTTTTTCGTCACTCACCAAAGAGGCCGTTACTGCATTCAATTTTTGTACTTTGTATTTAAAATCACCCGTCAGTCTATCCCGAATAATTTTTAGGTTTTTCATCAGTTCGCCCGCATCTACGGGTAAGGTCGCTTCCAGCATCTGTCGAAATCGCTTGGCGAAAGTGGGTGATTTACCGTTCGTCGAAATCGCCACTTTCAAATTCCCTCGAGTAACGATAGAACCCAAGTAAAAATCGCACAAAGCGGGCGTATCGGCCACGTTGACTAGTACTTTTCGGGCTTTCGCCAAGCGCTGCACTTCGGCGTTTAATTCTTTGATATTGGTAGCGGCGATGGCCAAATCTTTACCATCTAAATCCGAGGCTTCGAATTCTTTTTTTATGATTTGGACGTTAAAATCGCCCGTTTCGAGCAATTCCGACACTTCGGGCGATACCCAAGGGGCAACGACGGTAATATTCGCTTCGGGACTGCTTTTGAGAATGAAGGAGAGCTTTTCATGGCCGACTTCGCCCGCACCGACGATGAGCATTTCTAGTTGGTGGAGCTTGATGAAGACAGGGTAAAGTGGATTTTGCATTTGTGGAATTATTAGATTTGAATAATCAGACAAAGTTAATTGTGCACCTTTTTGACAGGTCATACGACTCCGCATTCATCGGAGATTTCACGATGAACAGGATTTTAAAAATTGCCACTCAGCATCACGTTCATCTTGTACATACTGTCTAGAGAAGCTAAATGAAGTCTATCTTAGTACTTATTTTAAAATAAAAAAAGCCCTGCTAGCACTTAGTCAATGCTGGCAGGACTGCTTTTCAGCACAAGTGAGATGTACTGATTATCACAATTAAATAGTTAATCAACCATAATGGTTTAATATCTGCTCAAATTCTTCTACCCGCTCGGGGTGCAAATCAACTACTGCGCCGATTACAATAATGGCGGGTGCGCCGATTCCTTCCCGTTGCACCTCTCGTTCAATCGTGTCGATAGTTCCTATTATTTTCCGCTCATTGGGCATCGTACCGTTTTGAATAATCATAACGGGCGTATTGACTTTGCCCGCTTTAGAAAACAGTCGAGCGATTTCGGGCAGTTTTTTCATACCCATTAATATGACAACCGTCGCCGACGATTGTGCCGCTAAGGCAACGTCTTTAGAAATTTGTCCATTGGAAGTTGTGCCTGTAATAACCCAAAAACTTTCATTCACACCCCGTCTCGTCAACGGAACTTGCTGTATTTCGGGTACGGCGTAGCAACTAGAAATACCCGGTACGATGGCCGTTTCGATGCCAAAATTGTCAATGTAGGCTAACTCTTCGTGGCCGCGCCCAAAAATAAAGGGGTCGCCGCCTTTCAATCGCACCACATGGCCGTGACTGTATGCGTATTGAACCAACATTAGGTTGATTTCCTCTTGTTGGTAGCGGTGATTGTTAGCCCGTTTGCCCACATAGACTTTTAGGGCAGCCTTGGGCGCTTCCGCCAATAAAGCGGGATTACTCAAAGCGTCGTACAGCACGACATCCGCACTTTGCAGGGCTTTCAATCCCTTAACCGTAATTAACTCTGGGTCGCCTGGCCCCGCCCCCACTAGTGTTATTTTTGCTTGTGGCATTTGTTTGGTTTGTTATTGGTTATTTGTCATTCGTTATTTGTTATTTGTTACTCGTCCAGACATTGTCCGTCAACATCTAAACAAGGAACAAATAACTAATAACCAATAACAACCAACTACGCTTTATAAAATTGGTCCACGACTAACTTTTCTTCATCTACGGCCCCTACTAAAACTTGCTGCTGTCGAGTTGCTACGACTTTATTGAAAAAGGCGTCGGCTTGTGCCAAATAGTTGGCGGCAAAATCCGACTTCGGTTCGTTACCCTGAATTTGATAAACCAAATCGGCGAAGGTGTCAAAATCTTCCAGTTGGAAGTTACCCGTTGCGATGTAGTGCGTGTCAAAATCTTTGATGATACCACTGTGCGTATTACATTTCACGTCGGCACTTAGTAGTAAAGCCTTAGCCCCGATGATTAAAGAAGTATAACTATTGTAGATACTGAAGGCGTAATTATCTTTGTCAAAATCCTCTTTTGCCTTCTCTAATCTTTCTTTTGCATCATTAACAATAGTAGAAACTAAATCTAAAGAAACCCCCGCACACTCTCCCACGCCAATATCCTGTACATAATTAGTGGCTTGTCCCCAATCTTGTAGATACTCGGGGCCCAATTCATCGACTTTTGCTAAGTCTTTTAGCAAGCCATAAAAATATTTCTTACCCTGCTGCTGGTAATAATCGTTGAAATATTGAAATTCTCCACCATTGGCTTCGTAATCGTCCAAAATCGTTCGCAGCACGTCAGGAATTTTTTTTGTTGGCGTCTTGATGACTCTATCGGCCACAAATCCCTTACCCGTTGGGTCAACACCACCGCCCATAACAATCTGCATAGCGGGATAAACCAACGTTCCTCGCTTGATAGAACTTCCGTGCAAGCCAATATTCGCCGCCATGTGCTGCCCACAAGAGTTCATACAACCCGAAATCTTGATTTTAATATTGCGCTCTTCAATCAAATGAGGGTATTCGGTACGAAGCATTTTCTCCAAAACGGTGGTAATGTCCGTGCTATTCGTCACGCCCAATGCACAAGTATCCGTCCCGGGGCAAGCGGTGATGTCCATGATGGTATCAAAACCGGGTTCACCTAATTCCAAAGCATCTAACTGGTTAAACAAATGAGGCAAGTGCTCTTTTCGGACAAATCGAAGACCAAACCCTTGATTAACCGTCACTCGAATATCGTCCGCCGCGTACTCTTTCACCAAAGTCGCCAATCGTCTCGCTCTTTCGGCGCTGATGTCTCCTCGGTGTACCCGAAGATTAACGCCGTAGAAGCCTTTCTGCTTTTGCTCAAACACATTAGCTTTTAAGAAGTCAGCATATTTTTGCTCGTTATACACGTAATCAACGGGCGCTTTTTTATCCGCCGCAACGGGCGTTCCTTCCGAGACCAACGTTCGGTCTATTTTATACGTTTGGTACGGTAAGGCTTTCATTTCTGCTTCCACTAACTCCATAAAGCCTTCTAAGCCCAATTTTTTGACCAAATACTTCATTCTCGCCTTATGCCGCTTTTCTCGCTCGCCGTGTCGGTCGAATACTCGAATCCCCGCTTCCATGAACGGAATGATTTGGTCTTCGTGCAAAAATTCGTAGGCCGTTTGGGCGACGATGGACTGTGCGCCTAATCCACCCGCAACGACAACTTTAAATCCTCTCTCTCCCGCTTCGTTAATCCGAGGAATAAATCCAAAATCGTGGAAGTAGGTGTAGGCCGAATCTTCGTCGGAAGAAGAAAAGGCGGGTTTAATCTTACGGCCCATATCTTGACAAATCGCATTTCTCAAAAAGTATTCGTAGGTCGCTTGCACGTAAGGAGAGACGTCGAATAATTCCTTGGGGTCAATGCCCGCAATGGCCGAAGCGGTAATGTTTCGCACCGTATTACCACAAGCTTCTCTTGCCGTCACGCCCACTTCACTCAATTCCGTCCAAACGCCGGGCGAGTCCTCCAATTTAATGTAGTGCATCTGAACATTCTGTCGAGTCGTCAAGTGCAAATTGCCGTTCGTATATTTTTCCGACACGTCCGCCAAACGAGTTAACTGCGCCGCCGTCAATTTTCCAAAAGGAATTTTGGTTCGGAACATCTGTACATCTTTCTGCCGCTGACCATAGACGCCTCTGGTCAGCCGATAGTGTCGAAATCGCTCGCCGTCCATCGTACCATTTTTCATGGCTTCGATTTTGTTTTGCAACTCAATAATATCTTTGGCCGCTAAATCAGATACATTTTTTAAATCTAGGACACCGCTCATTTTGTAAGGATTGAAGGACGGAAGGTGTTAAGGATTGAAGTCAACACTTCCTGTGGTTATTAATTTTTTTTTACTAAAAAAAGCCTTTTCAATTATCAGTTTGAAAAGGCTTTTTGGTATAAATTTGACTCACTATTGAGTCTATTTTTCTACTAAAAAATCGCACTTTCCAATTGAAAAAAATGGCAACAGCAACAACAATATTTCATCCTCAATTTTTCCATCATTTGATAGCTAATTACTTTGGTGAAAAGACGATTATTTATACATCATCAAACCGACTTTAGTTTGACGTTTTTACAACGTTATGCCCAAAAAACACGAAAAGCAAGAAACTTTAACATTATTTTTAT
>JBCCQK010000142.1:0-16215 GCA_039024375.1 Bacteroidota bacterium | reverse complement strand
CAACTATTTACTTTTATATTTTTAACCAATAAATATAATTTACTATACATATAGTACTAAACGTCACTTTTTTACAAATAACAAATCGCAAAAATTCGTAACTTTGTTAAAATTACATCGTCCAACAAATTATCCAATTAGATTATAAGTCCTTGCATTTGATGCTAGTGGAAAACTTCCGCTCCTTAAATGTCTCTTATAATCTTTTAACCAACTCAATTTAAGTATAGAAATTTTGCGTTCCTTCTTTCGGATGAACAACAAATTTCATGAACATTAGAAAAGTACATTTGGGATTAACATCATCCGTAAGAATAGCAAGGAATGAATACGCTCAGTTCTGAAAAGCTATACTCTCCTGTTGATTCGACTTTTCCAACCTACTACTTTTCGCCAAAAACCGAGGGCTTATGAACGTTATCACCTACTTCCAACGAGTAGTTACGCTTGCCTTATGCTTTCCCCTTTTTTCTACCCTACTTCCTGCACAATGTGGTGAATCTGACGGTACCATTATTGTTAACTCTACTAACGACGAAGGTCTAGGAACCCTTCGAGATGCTATCAATTGTGCTAACCTCGTATCGGGACCTAACCGCATCGTATTTGCTATTCCCAATGTCAATCGGGCCGTAATCCAAGTCGGAAGCGCTTCGGGTCAACCTCTTCCAGCCATTGTGGACGAAGGAACCATCATTGATGCCACTACTCAAAGTGGCTTCGGTGAAAGTGGTAACTTTGAACCAAAAATTGTTTTAGACGGCTCCATTCCTACGTGGACCGCTCCCATCAACGCAGTAGAAATTTTTGGCAATAACGCAGCCGTTTACGGACTGGAAATCAGAAATTTTCCCGACGACGGCATCGACATCGTAGAAGCTGACAATGTAATCATTGGGGATGAAGAAAAGGGAAATGTGATTTATAACTGCGGCATTGAACAGGATTTTTTCCCCGACACGGGCAATCGGGGCCCGTATAATGGAGTAGGAATTGTAGTTGACGCCAATGCGGAAAACGCTGAAATCCAAGGAAATATAATCGGTACCAATTACCAAAACGCCCCTAATTTGGGCAACGAATGGGCGGGTATTTTTGTACGCAATGGTTCCGATTTTACGCTTATTGAAAATAACCGAATTGCAGGTAATGTCATCGGTGTTCGAGTCAGAAATTCTTTTGGTATTAAGATTACAGAGAATGAAATGTCCTGCAATACCCAGACAGGCATTGAGTTCGTCAGTGGTGCCAACGACGATAAAGCCGCCCCCGCTATTACTGCGGCCACCAACGTAGCTGTCGCTGGAACGGGAAAAGTTGGGGACGCTATTGAGGTATATGCTGCTAATAGTTGCAATAGCACCCCCTGCCAAGGAAGTACTTTTCTAGGTAGAACCACAGTTCGGAACGACGGCACTTGGCAGCTAGATGCTCCTTATACTCTAGACCTTATCAATGAAGAAAGCGTTACTGCTCTAGCCATTGATTCCAACGACCGAACCTCTACGTTTAGTACTTGCCGAACGAGTGAAGTGACCGCCAACTGCGCCGACGCTGACGGCATTATTTGGGTGCGCAACGCCAACGACGAGGGCACGGGTTCTCTTCGTGCCGCAATTGAGTGTGCCAACGCAACGCCTGGACCTAATACCATTCGTTTTGACATTGGCGGCGGTGGTCGGCAACAAATTAACGTCGGCAGCACTTCGGGAAAAGAGCTACCTTTTTTAAGAGACACGGGAACTATTTTGGACGGAACTACCCAGCCAAGCTATTCCAACCGCCCATTGATTGTGCTGGATGGTTCCCAACACGAATGGCGCTTTCCGCATAACGCCATTTGGGTGCGTGCCGATAGTTGCGAGATTTACGGTTTAGAAATTAGGAATTTCCCCGACGATGGCATTGACATTACGGGAGGAGATTTTAATATCATTGGTGCGCCCAACAAGGGGAACATCATCTATAATTGTGGTGCCGAAAAAGACGTTTTTGAGGATGAACCCAACCAGAGTGAATGGAATGGCTGCGGCATTGTCCTAAGGAATGGTGCTCAAAACTGTACCATTCAAGGTAACATTATAGGAACGGATTTCGACCGTGAAGTAACCATTGGTAACGAACTGGCGGGAATTATTATCCAAAGAAACGGTTTAAACAATAAAATTGGTGGAACCGAAACGGGCGAAGGAAATATTATCTCCCACAATCAATTTGGCGTTACCGTTTTAAGTGCGGCTTTTGACAATCAAATCCTTGGGAACAGCTTTTATTGCAATGCCAACAACGGCATTCAATTGGGTGGCTCGGGCAACAATCAACAAGCAAGCCCCAATATTAACGTTGCATCCGTTTCCGTAATCAATGGGACGGGCGTTTCGGGAGAAATTATAGAAGTTTACACGATTGACGATAATTGCCAAGATGGCCCCTGTCAAGGAAGCACGCTCATTGGTCGAACGACGGTCACCAACAGTACTTGGCGTTTAGATGCTCCATTCCTCAATGGAATTACGCTAACGGGTGGTCAACAAATTACCGCTACGGCTACGAGTCCCAGTGGTAGTACTTCTGGATTTGGTGCTTGCCAATCCATTGCGGGTATTGCACCACCCAACGACTGTAATTTGGTTTTAGGAATACGTGATTTTGACCAAGAAACTTGTTCGGGCGACGATGGAATGTTCACCTTAACAATTTCGGGTGCGACGGAACCCGTTCAATACGATTACGGAAATGGTGCCACCCAAGACCCCGTTTTTTCCAATTTGTCGGCGGGTTCTTACAACGTAACCGCCACGGATGCTAATGGGTGTAATACTTCTCTAAACGTTACCATTACCCAAGACCCCACGCCGTCTTTAAGTGTAATTTCAACAGAAAACGAAAATTGTGGTGCGGCCGACGGCCAATTCACCGTCGAAGCCACGGGCGGCCGAGGTCCCTACATTTACGAATTAAACGACGGAACGATTGCTCGAAATCCAACCTTTACCAATTTGACCGCTGGAAATTATATCGTATCCGTCATTGATGCCAATAACTGTGTGGCAACGCAAGCCATTAATATTCAACGAACGGGTAATTTAACGGTTGCGATTGCCGATATGCGGAGTGATAACTGTAATTCTGCCTCGGGTTCGTTTCGGATTGCGGCTTCGGGTGGCATTGCGCCCTACACTTACAACGCTGGTAGTGGCCCCGTCAGTAGCGGTGAGTTTACGGGATTGAGTGCTGGCAATTACTCAGTTACCGTGGCGGATGCCAACAACTGTTCTAGCGTGACTACCGTGAGTATCGACGGTGGTTCTGCTCCCGTTACCTCCATTAATTCAGTTACGCAAACGAGTTGTTCGGAGGCAGACGGTGCGGTGAGTATTTCCGTAGCTGGTGGCCAACCTCCATTCCAATACAACATTGGTGAAGGTTTTGTTCCCACTTCTAACTTTACAAGATTAGCGGCGGGCAATTATGAAATCACCGTAGTGGACGCCAACAATTGCACAACCACCCAATCCGTTTCCATTAACGAGCCCGCCAAACCTAATTTATCCATCATTTCTACGGAGAACGCCGCTTGTGGAAATGCTACGGGTTCCGTCTCCGTGCTTTCCTCGGGAGGCCAAGCCCCCTACACCTACGATATTGGGTTCGGTATTACTACAGATGCCAATTTCAATGGACTCTCGGAAGGCAACTATTCGGTGACCGTGTATGACAACAACGGATGTTCGGACGTCATGCCCGTGACGATTGAAAACTCCCCCACTCCAACGTTAGAAATTGCCAATATGCAGTCGGCTTCCTGTAATTTTGATAATGGCATTATCACGGTGGAAGCCAATGGAACCGCTCCATTTACTTACGATATTGGAAATGGACCAACAAATAATCCAACCTTTGGTAACCTAGCCGCAGGGACTTATACGGTTACTTTAACGGATGCAAATAATTGTAACGCCAATACGACCATTGAAATAAAAAATACGGGTGGGCCGCAAGTTAATGTTCAAAGTACTTTGGAAGCACGGTGCGACCGAGACAATGGCGCCTTTACCGTGAGTGCTTTTGGTGGTTTTGCTCCCTACACTTATGACATTGGTGATGGCCCTACGGACGTTCCCGAATTTTATAATTTGGCGGGTGGAAACTACGTCGTTACGCTAACGGACGCCAACGGCTGTACGGCCACGCAATCGGTCACCTTGGGAAATATTCCCGCTCCTACTTTTGGCATTGGCAACATCATCGACGCTAGTTGTGGCGAATCCAATGGTGGATTCAACGTCTCAGCCTTTGGTGGAAAAGCGCCCTACCAATTCAATATCGGCGGAGGCAATACGGACAATCCCGTTTTTACCGATTTGGCCGCAGGAACTTACACCGTTGTGGTTACCGATGACAATAATTGCTCCACGGCATTGGGCGTAACCGTTGAAGGAATTGAACCACCGACCATTTCCGTGACAAACGAACTAGCCGCTAGTTGTGGCCAATCGGATGGGCAATTTGACTTGGAAGTTACTGGTGGGCAGGCTCCCTATTTTTTCGATATGGGCAACGGGGAATCCACTAATTCTAACTTTCGGAATTTGAGTCCTGGTTCTTACGAAGTGACGGTAACGGATGCGGGAAATTGCAGCCAAGTAGAAACGGTGGAAGTAAAAGGGTCCACCGAAATATCCGTCAGTATTACCAATCAACAACCCGCTGCTTGTGGCAATAATAACGGTAGTTTTTCTTTAGAAACCACTGGCGGACAAACCCCCTACATTTATTCCATTGGGGAACAAACTTATAACGAACCTAATTTTACCAACTTAGGCGCTGGAACTTACAGCGTCCGCACAACCGATGCCAATGGCTGCTTCAATTCGAGGAATATCACCGTGGAAGCCATTGACGGGCCTTCTATCGACGTAGATGTGCTTCCTTCTTGTGGCGTTCGCGAAGCAACGGTAATGGTAGAAGCTACCCAAGGAGAAGCCCCTTACACCTATGACCTTGGAGAAGGCCCAACTACGGAAGCCTCATTTTCTGGGGTACTGCCTGGTTTTTACCAATTAGTCGTTACGGATAAAAACGGCTGCCAAGCCAACCAAAGCATCGTCGTCAATTACTCGGACCGACAACCCGCCGCCGCCGTGGAAATAACGAAAATACCCAATTGTGGCGCTAATGACGGCGAAATTAAGATTGAGGTAACTCAAGGAGTACCACCTTATTTGTACGCAATGAGCGAATCGGACTTTAGTCCTTTTCCTACTTTTTCTAATTTGCGGGTGGGGAATTACGACATTACCGTTACGGATGCGGGCGGCTGTGCTACTACCGTTCCCGTGTCGCTAGGGGACGAAAACGGAAGACTAACTGCCGATTTCGAGGTAGATTTCAACGATTTGTCGGCCACTTTGACCAACTCCACCGAAAACGGTACGAACTATCTTTGGGAATTTGGCGATGGCAGTACGGCTTCCACCGAAAATACGACCCACGAATTTGCCGCTTCGGGTACTTACACCATTTGCCTGACCGTCACAAACGATTGTGCCTCGGACAAACAATGTCGAGATTATACCCTCGAAGCGGTCAATACTAATAAATCCTTCGAATTTGATTTCGGCGAAGTTAGCGGCGAAGTTGGAGAAATCGTAAAAATTCCCGTCTATGTGAAAAATTTTCGAGCAACGGTTGGATTTCAAAAGACGGTTAAGCTAGAAGACCCATCCGTCGCTAAAATAATAGGTGTTAGTGATATAAATTTAAGTAGCCTTTCTGCCAGTTTATTTAACGTAAAAGAAAGTCAGTATTCCGTTTCTTGGTTCGACGGTAGCCTTACGGGTTTTGACCTTCCCGATTCCACCATTATTTACCAAATCGAAGTCGAAATTTTGGCAGCCAATGCCTGTTCCAACATCTCGATTACCGATGGAACTTTACCCCTACAGGTTTACAAAAAAGTGGGCAGCAGCGAGGTAGAAGTCGAAGCCTTTGTCCGAACGGGAAAGGTCTGCCAAGGAGACGGAGAGACGGGTACTCCAGAAGCTACTATTAGTGGTAAAATATTAACCGAAACGGGGATGGCTATCAGCGGCGTCGCTGTAAATTGCACCAATGTAGCTAGTACAGATAATGAACTGGATGGTTCTTTTACTTTTGAAAATTTAGCTACGGGAAAAAATTATACCATTGAACCGACCAAAGATACCAATCCCTTGAACGGTATCACGACCTTCGATTTAGTACTTATCCAAAACCACGTTCTGGGGAATAAGCCATTGGATTCACCCTACAAAATCATTGCGGCAGACGTAAATAATTCGGGTAGCGTCACAGTATCGGATATTTTAGAATTACGAAAATTATTACTACTGGATATTACTAGTTTACCCAAAAATGATTCTTGGAAATTTGTGCCTGCTAGTTATACCTTCGAAAATCCACTAAATCCATTGGTGGAGTCCATTCCTACCTCTACGAGTGTTTTACTCTCTTCCAAAAATTGGACCACCGATTTCATTGGTATCAAAATGGGAGATGTGAACGAAACGGCTACTCCAAATACGTTGATGTACGCCGAAGACCGCAATGCCACCAAAACACCAACGATTATTAGCTTGCAAGACCAATTTGTGCAAAAAGGGGAAACGGTGGAAGTTTCTTTGACTTTGAAAAATCTGGCTGCTTTAAGCGGTTTTCAATTTAGCTTGTACGCAAATCCCGAAGCGTTGACCTTATCTAAAGTTTCTACTACGGACTTACTGAAGGAATTTAACCTGGGTACTTCTCAGATGGGAAGGGGATATTTGTTGACAAGTTGGGTACATCCCACCACACCGTTAAACGAAGAAGCATCTACCATTTTTCGGTTAAAAGTAGTTGCGAACAAATCGGGTTGGATAAGCGAATTTTTACAGCTTGACGAAACTTGGATAAGTTCGGAGGCCTACGATTGGGCAGAAAATAAAGGAGAAATCCACTTACAATTTGACAAGCCATCAACAGCCGTTCCTACGAATTTTTCCGTCGGTCAAAACCAACCTAACCCTTTTGCCGAAATTACCGTTATACCCTATCAGTTACCCGCTGCGGGTCAAGTGCAACTCGACCTCTTTGACCTTAGCGGTAAAGTATTAAAATCGGTCAAAAAAGAAGGATTGATGGGCGAAAATCAATGGGTCATTCAAAAAAGTGAGGTACCATCTGGTGGTATTTATTATTATTCGGTTCGGACACCCTTTGGGCAAGTCACCAAAAAGATGATTTTGTTGGAATAAGCATTTTACTCACAAACATTTTCACCTTTGCCCGATTCCTTCTATATTGCGATGCGATTTGAGAAAATTAAAGTGAAAAATGTGCAAGTTAAGTGATAATTGCTCATTGGTAATTGCTCATTGAGAACTAGCGGGCTATGACTTCAGATAATCTATTAAAATTTCTCGGAAATCGAGAATACTTACATCAAGTCTCCTACCAAGAACTAAAATCTATGGTAGTCCAATATCCGTATAGCTTGAGCCTACGGTACTTATTGGCGATGAAAAGCCGCCAAGAGGACAATACAGATGTGGACAGAAATATTGAACTATTAGCTACTTACGGAATTGACCGAGCACATTTGTTTAAAATTTTCAGGGAGGAACCCATCGTTTTAGAAGACCTAGAGGAAAGCGTATTTTTAGGAGAAGACTTTTTAGAGTTAAAAGCACTTTCTGAACTGGAGCGGATTCCCGTAGAACCACCTTCCGTTACCTCCCAAAATCAACTCGTCTTTATTGAGCCATCTACTACTAATGACAAAGAGGAAAAATTAGTGGAAGAGGTCGAAATCTCCCCTTTGGAAATACCCTCTATTCCATCCACCGAAAATGAAGTATTAACGAATGAGGATGCTACCATTAATGAAGAAATGGGGCATCAAAGCAGTATCCCGAGTGAAGAAACAACGACCATAAACCCGTTCCTAGAAGAGATAATTGCGCCCAAAGAAAAAGACATTCCGAGAGAAGAAGAAACAATCGTCGGAGTTGCTAATTCGGGAAATGAGTTGGTTCCATCCGAGTCTTTCATTCAAGACGATTTCGAGTTCAACGAAGATGGGCTGCCCGAAGATGCTGTTGATGTGAGTGATGGCTTTTTACCCGATGAAGACGATTTGACAGAAGATGAGAATAGTCTAAGCGCTTTATTCAAAGATGCCGAAGAAGAGAGCATGGCAGAAGAGGCGGTTAGCGATTCTTACCGCTATATAGAATACCCAGAAACGGTTTTAGAAGCAGAAAGCCAAGAACTTTTACAAGAATCGGCGGAACCGCCCGTCCATGAAGAAGCGCCGACGGAGGAAACTAATAAGGAGGAAGTAGAAACTACTTTCGAACCTGCACCTAGTATTGAAATTCCCTTTGAAGTTGTTCATTCGGAAGACGACCCAGTTTTACCAGAACCGTCCGACATAGACCCATACCGAAATAGTTCTCCATTAGCCGAAGTGCCCGAAACCGTCAATAATGAAGAAAATGAACTAACGGAGTCGGTCACCAACGTCGAATCTTTAGAGGCATCACCTACTCCAATTCCACAAAATAAAACCATTACCGCTAAGCCCAATTTCAGTTTCGACAGCTTGGACCGATTTGAAAAAGCGGTAAAAAAAGGCACTATTTATCCATTCAAAAGCCCTACACCCAAAAGAGGATTCTCCAGTTGGCAAGAACAGTTTTCGGGAGTCGAACAATTTTCGGGACTCAACTTCCCTCCGTTAGTGATGAATCCTGCCAAGCAAAAAACGATTAAGCGCAAGCGAAAAGTGGTTCGAAAAAAATACGAACAAACCGTCGCCCTCGCCGAAGAAAGCCTTAAAATTACCGAAGGAATTGCCAGCGAAACCTTGGCTAAGTTGTTGGTGCAACAGGGACAATACAGCCAAGCCAGAGAAATGTACCAGGAATTATGCTTGCTTATCCCTCAAAAAAGTAGTTTCTTTGCAGCCGAAATTGAAAAAATACAAAACCTTCCAGACGAAGATTCGTAGAATTAAAGCTGCATTCAATCTGTTTTATTCTAGTGAAAAACTGATTTGGAAGTATTTTTGAAAAGCAAAAATTTAAGAAATAACCGTTTTTTGACCGATTTCAAAAAATTAGTCAAAGAACCAAAATAATTAGATATGTTAACAGGAATGGTCATTTTAATCGCCTTGGTATGTGTTCTTTTGATGGCGACCGTATTAATTCAAAACCCTAAAGGTGGCGGTGTGGATTCTACTTTCGGTGGCCAATCGGCGAACCAAATGCTGGGTGCCGCTCGCTCAACGGATTTCATTGAAAAATTGACTTGGGGACTAGCTATTGCGCTTTTTATCCTTTGTATTATTACTACTTATATGGTCGGTAGTACGGGCGTGGAAGAGCAATTATTGTCTCAGTAAGATTTTCATTTTTGGAAATGAAAAAGGGCTGCAGTTGATTTTGTAGCCCTTTTTTTGTTGTATTGATTATTGAACAAATTTCCCAATGAAGTAAGATAAACTACTCAAAGCCCTCCGAAAAAAATTCCGCTAAACTCATATCAAAAGCCTTGACAATTTTGCAAAGCGTTTTCAAGCTAATATTTGCTCCATTCTCGTAGCGACCGTATTGCACTCGATTAAAGCCATTTTGATAGGCGAAATGTTCGTAATTCGAATAGCCTCGCTCCTTGCGAATCTGTTTTAACCGCTTTCCGAAATTGGCCAATTGTGTTGCTGAGAAAAGGTCTTCTTCTGCCATGGCTCAAAGTAAATAAGACGGCAGCATTTGTGGTACAGCATAAATAATTGCTGCATATTTGCGGTATTTTGTTATTTTTATACCTTTAGGAAAGTATATTCTTATAAAAAACGGAGCGGAAGCCATCACTCCCGAAGGTCTTCTCAATATCTGGGTGGCGGCTTTGCCCGCCGACCATGCGGGCTACGCCCAAATGCCCGATGGAGGGCCTTCTTTCACCGACGGTATTGTGGTCAATTATCGCTACGTTGGCAATGAAGCAGACGCTCAATTTGGCATGGCTTCTCTGCCGTTTCTTACGGGACAATTTCTTAATCTTTTCCCATTGTCTGGACACGACCCCAACAAAATATGTAGCGACGATTTTGTGGCGGATACGCCGATTAGCAACAGTCGAAATAGCGGCTGCCCATCGGGTAATCACATTTCGCTGTGCGAGTACCGAAACGGAAAATTTGTCAATGAGCAAAGCATGAATATAATGTCAGCCAATACAGACGATAATTGCAAGTACCTATTTACATTAGGCCAAGCGGCTAGGATGCACGCCGTATTGGATTCAACGGGCGCTAGAAGTGGCTTGATACGAACCCATACGTCTTGTGCGAACCCAATAACCGAGGTCGAAGCAGAGACAAGAAATAATCCAAAGGCGGCTGCTTTATCTACTAAAGCCACCTTAACTGTATATCCCAATCCCGCTACGACGAACTTGACCGTTAACATCCATCATGCTACTCCTTCGACCTTAGAAATATGGACGACCGAAGGTAAAAGAGTCTTGGTGCAATCGCTATCCGTAGAACAATCAGTAACGCAACTAGACATTAACCTTAGTGCGTTCAGTCCAGGCTTTTATCTGATAAAAGTACAAACTGCGGACGGCATTTTAACCGAAAAGTTAACCATCGAACGGTGAACAATTATCAATGAACAATGAACAATGAATCAAATTAAGCCGTCAATACTGCGCTCGAAAAAAGTCAAAACTACCGCTCGAAAAGTCAACAATACGCTTAGAAAAACTTTAAGCCCTTTATGAATAAAAAAACAAAAGAAAATGACCAACTACCTAAAAATCGCCTTCTTTGTTGGCTGCTTCCTAGCCCAACTACCACTGTTCGCCCAACCCATAAACAGCGCCCTACAAACACCCTCGGCTCCGTCCGTAGCCGCCACAAATTTTGGTAAGCAAGCGGAAATCAATACCAACTTCTACACCGGTGCCGCTGGCTATAGCTTGGGGCTCTGCGCTGTCTCCGATGCCACAGTCAGCCACGCCGTTTCCTTAGTGTACAACAGCAGTAATCGGGTGTCTGAACTGGCCTCTTCGGTCGGTTTGGGCTGGCATCTAGCAGGAGGGGGCGGTCTCATCACGAGGCAGATTTTATCACTCGAAGACGACGATAGCAGCAAAGGCTTTTACCATCAAGGCAATAGCCTCACCAACACCCATTTTGACGACGTAGCCGACGCTGACCGTGATGGAGAAAGCGATATCTATACCGTATCGGCGGGTCCAATGACCCTTAAGTTTATCTTCGATAACAATCAGGTTGTCCATACCCTGCCCCAATCGGACGTCAAAATCACGCCCGTTTTGGACACCGACCAAAGTTTTCGGGGCTTCAAATTGCAATCGCCCACCGACGGCATGGTTTATTACTTCGGCTACCATCCCGTGAGTGGGGCGGACGCCCGAGAATACACCGACGTCAACGACATTCGTCAACTCAGTTCGTGGATGCTGACCCGCATCGAATCCTTTGACGGCTTTCACTTCGTCAATTTTGAGTACGAAGCCCATCAATACCGCTTTTTTAGTTTGCCCTATTGCACCAAAACGGGCTATCGGGACAACGGCACGACGAAATTTTCCAGCTTGGAATGTGGGGACGGCTACGGCGCTTTTGTGGACAATAAAATCGACGGCTGGATTATCAAACGCATTGTCGGTCGCACCAAAACCGTCACTTTCGACTATTTTACCCGCCTTGACCTGTGGCCCGACGCCATTAACCAGCCCAAAGGTATTAATAAAATCACCGTCGAAGATGGTGGCTTCTGCTATCGCTACGACCTTACCCAAGACTATTTCGAAGACCCCAATACGGCCCAAGTAACGCCCACCGAACGGCGCTTGCGCTTAACCCAAATGCAGAAACGAGCTTGCTACGGTGGCCTATCCGAGCCGCCTTACACCTTCGAGTATCACGGCTATACCAACCCCAACGGCAGTCCTTTCTACCCCAATTTGCTGGACAAAAATCGCGACCACTGGGATTTTTATAATTACCACTACGACCAGACTGTTCCCGCCCCCGTTGATAATAACGACTACGCCGATTTAATCCCCAACACCATCAAGGTGACGCCCAACGGAACGGTGCACGCCGCTAGTTTGGTCAATCGAGAAAGTTATCACAACGCTCAACTCATCGGTGCTTTGAAAAAAGTCACGCTACCCAGTCGGGGTTCAGTGGAAATAGCGTACGAATCCAATACGGCTTTTAAATACGACCCGACGCCCATTCCCGTTTTTGACATTACCAGTTGTTTTTGCCAGTGCGGTGGCATCCAAAGTAGCGAAAGAACCATTTTAGTCGATGCGCAAGTAATTGAGACGGGTAGTTTCGAATTGTGCATCAATCCGACGCTGGATGTACCCGAATGTTCGGGGTATAGCACGACCAATAATTATGCGATGATGAAGGTGTATAATAGTGTAGGGCAGCTACACTCCATCGTTAGCTTCGATAGTCCAACGCAAGATTGTATCACGGGAGGCCTAAAAGATTTGGACAACTCCGTTGTAGGCGGTTTACAAGCGGGCGAGTCCTATCGCTTCGTAGTAGAATCCAAAAATGCGAGTGCCGATTTATACGTCTCCTATTTATCGGGCGGCAGCAATATAACGGTCGGTGGACTACGGGTCAAGCAGACCACCACCTACGCGGGCCAGACCGATACCAACGGCAACGAAGACCACACTAACGACATTATCAGCACCTACGAATACAAAGATTCACTTGACCCGACTCGTTCCAGTGGCCTGCTATTCAACCAACCCCAATACGGCTTTTTGCTCAACGATTATTCGGTGCTGTTTACTTCGTCTAGTCTTTTGCCACTATCGGGCTTTGCGGGGTATCACATCGGATATACTTCAACGGTTATTAAGCACAACGGCAACGGCGAAACTCGCTACACTTTTTTCACTGAAGACACCACCAAGATTTACGAACGCTATCCAATACGACCTGACCCGATTCGCCTCGAAGCGGGGGCAATGAAAAACCAACGGACGCTACACCAAAACGGCACGGTGGAAGCCAGCACCGACATCGTGCGCTACGACCAAGACGGCTACACGATGGTCAGCGGCTACACCTTCAAGGCGCAGCGGATTCCCACTTTCAACGGTTCGTCGCTGGTCAATCAAGTCCACGGTACGCAGTACGTTCCCCGCACGGGCACTTTTCGCAACGGACAGGTCATCACGACTAAAGACGGGGTAAGTAGCACCACGGCTTATACTTACCACCCAACGATACTAGCACCCAAAACGATTACGACCACCAATAGCGACGGCAAACAAACAGTCGTCGAAATGAAATACACCGTGGACCATCCTTCGCTATTGATGAGGAGTAATTTTGAACTAACCAATCGGGTGGCCATTCCCTACGAAACGATTACTAGGGTGGACGGACAACAACTGGATGGCACTAGAACCAGTTTTGCCTATTTTGACGTCAACGGCAAAAATCCCGACGAGATTTTTCTGTTGGGTGGTCTCGTTCGCCCCTACAAAACTTGGCGCTTCGAACGGACGTGGCGAAACGGCACACTGCAAGGAGGGTCGTGGAATATCCAAGAATATTTTGACACTTACACCATCAATGGATTGCTAGAAACGTGGCGCAAACCGGGTTGGTCACCCGAAATCTATACCTACCAAAATCGACTGCTAACGAGCAAAAACTTTCGGGGATTTGTCAAAAATTACGAGTATTTTCTGAACAGTTCGCTACTCAAAAAGATAACCGACGTTGATGGAACGAGCGTCAGTGCGACCTACGACGACCTTTGGAGAACTCGCACCGTAACGGACGACTGCAAAAATATTGTCAGCACGTTTGATTACCATTTTTCGACGGGTGGGACGGACAAAAACTACGTCAAAACCACCATCGACTATCCCACGCCCAATGCGGATAGCCAGTTGGATATATTGGAAACCATCGCCTACAAAGACGGCCTGTGGCGCACCGAAGCGACGGTACAAAAAGGCCAAGGCCCCGATAGTCCCAACGATGATATTATCTCCGCCGTAGAGTTCGACAAATGGGGCCGACCGTTCAAGCAGTACGAACCGCAGTTGCTGACCAATAATAACGGCGCTTTCCAAAGACCGCAGAATAGTTGGAAATATACCCTCACGACTTTTTACGCTTCGCCGCAAAATCGACCGCACACGGTGACGGGACCCGATTGGCATCCCACGACCTACGAATACGGTCACAACACGGCGGCTGATGGGGTGACCATTGACTCAACCAGTACGCCCTACGCCGAAGGTGAACTGTTCAAAGTGACGAAGATAGATGCCAACGGCAATAAAACGATTACGTTTACCGACAAAATCGGCCGACCTATCTTGAAACGGCGCACCAACGGAGCGGAATTGAGCGCCGTAAATTACGATACGAAAACCATTTTTGATGATAAAAACCGCAAGGTATATACCCTTCCGCCTAACACTACGATTGCTGATAAAGACCTACTGTTTTTCTGCGAATACGACCGAGAGGACCGTAAGCGCAAGGAATACGTGCCGGGTAAAGCCTTGATGGAATATTTTTATAACGACCAAGACTTACTAATTGCCCAACGGGACGGTTACATACGGGCGCATCCCGACCACCGCTACTACGTGTTTCGCTACGATAGTTTGGGGCGGGAAGTCCAGTCGGGTTTTTATAATAGCAATCTGTTGTACCCCGATTTTGGTCACCTGCCAACCACGCCACTCATCGAAACGACTTACGGTACGGCACCGCACGAAAAGGACAAAGTAAAAACGGCCAAAACGAAAATACTGGACGACAATAATAACTGGCTGGAAAGCACCAATCATTACAATCTTTGCGGTCAACTCATCAATCAAACGGGGAATAATCACGTCAACTTGACCCCGACCGCCGAATCGACCGTTATCGGTTACGACGGGGCGGATAATCCCATTACGACGACTTATAACCACAATGCCTTTGGGAATAGTTTTACCATCACCACTACCGAAACGTTGGATTACGCAGGACGGGCCAGAGAAAGCCGTTTCCAAGCGAACGGCAGTCCGCTTTACACGCTCAACAGTAAATTCTACGACGAAAAGGAACAACTTATCCGCAAGTTGCAGGGTGGAACGGGGTTGAGCAATCCCGCCCAAGCGTGGTTACAGCAGTACGATTATACCTATTTGGAAAACGGACTGCTCCACAAAATCAACACGGCGAACATAACGGGTAGTCAACGACCTTTGCTGGACTGTCCCGTAGCATTACCCAATCCTGCCTTGCCAGTCATCGGTAATTTGGACAACCAAGACCTATTTTATTTGGAACTGGCCTACGATGTTCCATTCAATGGAACGAGTGCGACGAGTCAAAAAAACGGCAACGTGACGGGTATCAAATGGCAGGTGCGGGGGCGAGAAAAGCAGGGGTATTCGCTGCACTACGACCTTTACAACCGCATGACCAACGCCGACTATTTTGACGAAAATGGCAGTGGAACGGTGACCGAATCGGGCATTTACGACGTGGCGCTGACCTACGACCAAAGAGGCAATATCCAAACGTTAAGTCGCTACGGCTTGACGCCTACTAAGGACTGCTACGAACCCGCCTTGATTGACCAATTGGACTACGAATATCGAGATAGCAATCAACTGGCCTTGGTCAAAGACGCTGCGCCTTGTCCCGATAGCACCTACTTAACGCCGACGATTGACAACAGCCAATTACACGCTGCGGACACCAAAATCGAAGCGGATAATCTCATTAACAGCAGCGTCAATGTGACCTACCACGCGGGGGAAGAAATTGTGCTAACCCCGGGCTTTCGAGTCCCCGCAGGGATGCGTTTTACGGCACAAATTGGTCCCTGTCCCCAAAGTGGATTTGAAACGGGCGGCTACTCCCAACGTAACCTCGACACGACCCGCTACGATGTGAATGGCAACTTAGCCCTCGACCCGCAAAAGGCCATTTCGACGACCTACAACCATTTGGATTTACCCGAACAAATCCTGCTGGCGGATGGAAAAAGTATTAACTTTACCTACGACGCCAGTGGTACGCTTTTGACAAAAGTGCTACGTGATGTGCAAAATAACCCAATAGAAACTAGAGATTATATCGGTGGTACAGAATACGTAAAT
>JBCCQK010000141.1:0-16273 GCA_039024375.1 Bacteroidota bacterium | reverse complement strand
TTGTGGTAAAAAAATAAATGCTAGATAGCACTAATTTTCACTGAATTCGAATACCCGAAAAACGATAAAACATCGCTTTCAAAAAAGGCCTTGGGTCGAAAGAGGCCATTACCTTAACGTCTTCGGCCAAAGTTGTTTCGTCATCTAAGAATCTAAAAATACGCTGTACGGGATTTCGCTGAAACATTTGGGTAAATAGCGTTTCTCCCCAATTATTTTTATTGCTTAAAATATCCAGATAGAGCGAGTCGTAAAAGCGGAATTTTTTATCCACTAAGCCAGCACTAGGCGCCCGCTTCCGTTTCAGATTGTCGATAATTTTATGGGCTGATTTTTCAATGTTTTTAAAAGCGTAACCCGTAGAAGCCTTCACTTGAGCGCCCGCCGTTCCAATTTTGGTAATTCCTTTTTGATTCGCCTGCTCAAAGGGAAAATCACTCATCGGGATGACACCGAACTCTGTGGCTGTTACTCGATAAGTCTCCAGTTGCAAAATTTCCCGAAGATATTTTTTTAACAGTTCGTCGTAGTCCTTTTGGTCAATTAGTGATTCGGTAAATAGGGTAAATTCAATAAAGGCTTTAGTCGGAGAAAAGGGGAGCACGTAGGTAAAGCTAGTGCTGTCTTTCCACTTGACTTGAAAATCCATCATTACAAAGCTGGAATCGTCAAAAACGGGCGTATCGGTCTCTACCATCCAGCCCTTGAAGTGCTGTAAAATGCGATAGCTATTATCTTGCGCTAAGTCAAACTTTCGGTCAATTCGACTATCGAATACCTGCTTGGCTTGATACGTACCCGATTTTCCCCGAATAGTCACGGCTGGTCCCGTTTCTACGGCTTCGATATCGTCTATTTGCCAGTGATAGCGAGAATTTTGGGCAATGGCCGCCTTTCCTTTATTATAAAAATCAATGGAATGTACCGTTTTGTATTTATAGGGTGCCAAGTCAAGCGGTATGCGTTCTTTGCTGGAATTGAAATAGCCTTTCGACCAACTTTTGGCTAAAATATCATCCCATTTACCGACGCCTACTTCCCAAAAAGACCACGTTTTATCATTGACTTCCTTACGGTCTTTGTCCAAAATCAAAACCGTTTTTTCGGCGAACCAATCGTCTGTAAGCATCGCCTGTGCTAAATGCAGCCCCGCCGCACCAGCCCCAATAATTGCATAATCATAAACTATTGAATCCATAGAAATAGGTAAAAAAGATGAATTGACAAAGGTATAAATGTGTGCTAAACCGAAGGCTTCCCGTCAATCGCCCCCACTGAAAAAAAACGTGCAGAACCGCAGCGATACCGAACCAAGCAATATAGTTTTGCAACGGTGCAATCCCACCTTCGAAAGTCCAAAAATCAAAAACGGGGGCCGATTTTTCCATTAAAAAATCAAACGTGACCATCAGAAATGCGCCGAGTAAAGCTCGACCAATTTTATTGGTCAGTAAATAGTTAGCAATGACACCCGTGATTAAAACCAAAACGGCCCAATTGACACCAATTAGCCACGGGACTCCATCTAACTTTGGTCCCATATTTACCCCGTAGCTGTAAGGGCCGAACAGAAAATCGTTGTGCACACCAATCCATTCTACGAACATTCCCGAGACGAAAAATAGTAGGGTAAAACCCGCTTTTTTTAGATTATCAATCGGGTAAATCCAGATTAATAGGCCCAGAGTAACTAATAAGTTGAGTGGCGTTTTGGGAACGAAAAAATCAAAAAAGCCTAAAGTAACCCCAATCATGGCAGATACATGAAAGAGCCAAATAACTCGGATTGCTAATGTTTCCTTGTCTAAGATTTCCTTAGGTTGCGCTGCGGAAAGCGGTATATTCATTATTGCCTTTTGTTTAAGCTATATCTCGGATTGAGTAAAATGACTATCATAGAAAATGGAAATATAGTAGAGATACAGCAGAAATATTTTAATTATACTCCAATCATGTTTCGATTATATTTCAACCATATTTTACACTATTTCTCACTGTTAGCAATGACTTTTCACATGGCTTCGATAGAGTTGTATGGTGGGAAAAAATTTACATTATCCCACCAAATCACTCACAATTTTAGCCGATAGCAAACAAAGTGGAATCCCGCCACCGGGATGCACCGACCCACCGCAGAAATACAAGTTTTTAAACTGATTGGAAAAATTGGGATGTCGTAAAAAGGCCGAAAATTTCGAGTTGCTGGAGGCGCCGTACAATGCCCCTCGGTGTGAACTCGTTTTGGATTCGATACTGACGGGGTCAAGCACCTCTTCAACTTCTATTAGTTGATTCAAATCGACGTTTAGGCGTCGATTGAGTTTTTCAATAATCTGATTTCTAGCCTGCTTTCTTAGTTGGTCCCAATCCTGTCCAAAGTTGCCGGGTGCATTAATCATCACGAACCAATTTTCTTTTCCCTCGGGTGCATCGGCTGTTTCGTCCTTACTCGTAATATTGACGTAAACGGTTGGGTCGTTAAACAAAATCTTTTTATCAAAAATATATTCGAACTCTTTGGGGTAGTCGTCACTAAAGAAAATGTTGTGCAAATCCAGCTCGTCGAACGTCCGATTGATACCCCAATAAAAGATGAGCGCGGAACTGCTACGCTCCTGTTTTAAAATTCGGTGGGGATGGGCCACGTCTTTTAATAAGCGTTTGTACGTCGAAAAAATATCCATATTGGACACTAAAATATCCGACGAATATTGGCCTTTTTCCGTGGTAATGCCCGTCGCTTTTCCATTTTGATGTTCAATAGATAAAACGGGTTCTCCCAACCGAAATTCAATGCCTTGGTCTTGCGCCAACTGATACAAACTCTGACCGATTTGGTGCATTCCGCCTTTCGGCAAAAACGTCCCGTAGTACATTTCCAAATGCGGAATCATCGACATAATTCCTGGCGTTTGGTACGGCGACGAACCGTTGTACGTAGCGTAGCGATTGAGTAGCTGGACCAGATGTGGACTAGAAAAATAGTTTTTGTTGACTTGGTTTAAAGTGCTGGTAATGTTTAATTTATAGCTTTTCAATAAAGACTTGACCGTATCAATTGACAAATAAGTTTCCCATTTGTGCAGCGATTTTTCTAAAAAGATATTCGCCGTCAAGTCATATTTTTCTTTACTATTTTGTAAGTATTGCTCTAGCTTTTTAGGTGGTGTTTGAAAGGTAACTGCCGCTTCTTGCACAAAAACGTTTTGGTCAGCGTGAACGGAAAAAGTCGTATTATCTTCCCAAAAATAATTACAGACTCGTTCTTTTTTTTTGTAAGAAAAGTACGTTTCGGGTGCCACGTCATATAGTTCAAATAGCTCGTCAACCAAATGTGGCATCGTAAATAGGGACGGTCCTGCGTCCCAACGATAACCCGCTTTTTCGACCACGTGCAATTTTCCGCCCACGTAGTCATTCGCCTCAAAAACGGTCACTTCGTAGCCTTTTTTCCTTAATCGTAGCGCACTTGCCAAACCCGCAATCCCCGAACCAATAACGATAACTTTTTTCATAAAAGGATAGTAGAATCTAATTTTTATGTTTGTAATAATATGCTCATTAAATACTAAATTGCGGCGTTTTGTTTAACGTTGTTTTGGTTTTCTACTACTTTTGCTGGGTATTGGAGAAGAAAGACTATTGAAAAAGTAGGAGCGGATTTTTTATTTTTGGCAAATAGATTAAAGCACACATCGACTCGAATGCCTGTACTCTGTTTTGAAGCACAATTAGTGGACACCTACGGGGTAATGGTGTATCAAGAGGAAGTCGGTGATGGAATTTGAGAAGAAAAAAATACCTTGCAGCGTTCTTTTCTAGGTCTTTATCACTTATATTTGCGCCGATTTCGAGCACCCAAGCAGACAAATCAACGTACGGGCGAAAAGTAAACTAACAATTTTTTCGTCGTTCCTAACCTACATAAGACCCTTATTTTACATCAAAAATAGCATTTATGCAGCAGGTACCAGCCGTTTTATTACTAGCCGATGGAACGATTTTTCATGGAAAATCTGCGGGAAAGATAGGGACAACTGCGGGAGAAATTTGTTTCAATACAGGCATGACCGGTAATCAAGAAATTTATACGGACCCTTCCTACTACGGACAAATATTGTTGGCTACCAATTCGCACATTGGAAACTACGGCACTAAGAACGACGACGCCGAATCCAGTGACATCAAAATTGCGGGGCTGATTTGTAAGAATTTTACCTATCAGTATTCGAGAACGAAGGCTGATGCCTCCATTCAAGATTACTTTGAAGGAGAGCAGTTAGTCGGTATTTCGGACGTCGATACGCGGTCCATCGTGCGCCACATTCGTAGCAAGGGAGCTATGAACGCTATTATTTCTTCCGAAACAACGGATATCGAGGAATTGAAGAAGCAATTGGCCAAGGTGCCAAACATGGACGGGTTAGAATTGGCCTCCAAAGTAAGTACCAAAGAAACTTACACGGTCGGTGAACCTACGGCTACTTACAAAATTGCGGCGCTAGATTTTGGTATGAAACGAAATATCTTGGAATGTTTTGCGGCTAGAGATTGCTACATAAAAGTATTTCCCGCCAAGACATCCATGAGAGAATTAGAAGCGTGGGGGCCAGACGGGTATTTTTTATCTAACGGACCGGGCGACCCAGCGCCGATGAAGTACGCTGTCCGAACAACCAAGGCAATTCTGAAGAAAAATAAGCCACTATTCGGTATCTGTCTAGGACACCAAATTTTGGCATTAGCCGTGGATATTCCCACCTATAAAATGCACCACGGGCACCGAGGCATTAATCATCCCGTAAAAAACTTAATAACGGGAAAGTGTGAAATCACTAGTCAGAATCACGGTTTCGGCGTGAGTCCCGAAGCGATTATGGAAAATAGCGATGTGGTAGCGGTGACGCATAAAAACTTAAACGATAATACCATCGAAGGCATTCGTGTGATTGGTAAAAATGCGTTTTCTGTGCAATACCATCCCGAAGCCTCTCCCGGCCCACACGATTCTCGCTACCTATTCGATTTCTTCATCGAAATGATGGAAAAGGAGCGGTTAGTAACTAGTTGATTAGTGACTAGTGACTAGTGATTAGTTGGTGTTTACGTCTAAACTAGTCACTAGTCACTAATCACCAGTCACTATTAACTAATTACCAATTACTAATCACTGACAAAAACTTTAAACATAGTAAAACAATGAGTAACATTTTAGACATTCGTTCGAGAGAGATTTTAGACTCTAGAGGAAATCCCACGGTTGAAGTGGAAGTGCTAACCGACGATGGCCATTTTGGAAGAGCGGCCGTTCCCTCTGGTGCATCCACTGGAAAATACGAAGCTGTGGAATTGAGAGATGGTGACAAAAAGCGCTTTCTAGGCAAAGGTGTCTTAAATGCTTGTAAAAATATTGAAGAAATCATTCGAGAAGAGTTGATTGGCGTAGATGTTTTCGAACAAATCTACATCGACAACATCATGCTCGAATTGGATGGCACTAAGAATAAATCCAAGTTAGGCGCCAACGCTATTTTGGGGGTTTCTATGGCCGTAGCTAAAGCAGCAGCCAAAGCGGCGGGACAACCGTTGTATCGCTACATCGGCGGTGTGAATGCGCACGTACTGCCTGTTCCAATGATGAACATTTTAAACGGTGGTTCTCACGCCGATAATAGTATTGATTTTCAAGAGTTTATGGTCGTTCCCGTAGGTGCAGATTTCTTTTCCGAAGGATTGCGAATGGGCGTTGAGGTCTTCCACAATTTAAAGGCTGTTCTAAAAAAGAAAGGGTATTCTACTAATGTAGGGGATGAAGGTGGTTTTGCACCAAATATCAAATCGAACAAAGAGGCGGTGGAAATTGTCCTTAAAGCAATTGAAAAGGCAGGGTATCGGCCGGGCGAAGATGTATTGATTGCGATGGATGCGGCGGCTTCCGAATTTTACGATGCCAAAGAAAAAGTATATCACTTCCACAAGTCAACGGGCGATAAATTGTCTTCTTCGGACATGGTTTCTTACTGGGCGGATTGGGTCAAAAAATACCCTATTTTTTCTATCGAAGATGGTTTGGATGAAGACGATTGGAAAGGGTGGAAGTCTTTGACCAAGAAATTGGGTAAGAAAGTTCAATTGGTGGGCGACGATTTGTTCGTTACCAATACGGAAAGATTGCAACGAGGCATCGACGAAGATAGCGCCAACTCAATTTTGATTAAAGTCAATCAAATTGGTTCTTTGACGGAAACGATTGATGCGGTTAATTTGGCGAATCGAAATGCTTTCACCAGCGTCATGAGTCACCGTTCGGGCGAAACCGAAGATACGACAATTGCCGACTTGGCCGTTGCGTTGAACACGGGGCAAATTAAAACGGGTTCAGCTTCTCGTTCGGATAGAATTGCTAAGTACAACCAGTTGCTACGAATCGAAGAAGAATTGGGCGATTCTGGTATTTATCCTGGTAAGGCCTTGCTAGGATAGGGCGGTCTTTGCATTCGTCACGAGTTCTAAATTTTTGCTAAATTGCACGTTGTATAACTACACTTAAATCAACTTGTATTCCATGGCAAAAATCAGAAATAATCCGTTTAAGCCGCTTATTCGACAGATTCCTGCACCTATTCGAAATCGATATTTTGTGGTGTTGGTCTTCTTTTTTGCGTGGCTTATTTTCTTCGACCGACACAATTTTTGGACGCAGTATCAATTACAACAGTCGCTCAATAAGCTAAAAGCGGATAAGGCATTTTACGAAGTACAGATTGAAGAAGTCAAACAAGAAGCGAGAGATATTCAGTTGAATCAAGAGAAGTTTGCTCGAGAGCGGTACTATATGAAGAAAAATAACGAAGATGTGTTCGTGATTGTTAGGGAAGAGGAAGAATAATGTAGAGGACAGAGGACAGCTTAAACCAACGCCATACGTCTCTATTCTCTATTCTCTAATCCCTGCTCTCTATTCTAAATAATTAAATATAAACATAAACATGGCAGTTTTATTAGACGGCAATTCTAAAGTTATCGTTCAAGGATTTACGGGAAAGGAAGGCTCTTTCCACGCTGGGCAAATGATTGAATACGGCACTAATGTAGTAGGTGGCGTAACGCCTGGGAAAGGGGGTCAAGAACATTTGGGCAAACCCGTTTTTAATACCGTTCAAGAAGCCGTTAACAAGGCCAAAGCTAATACTTCCGTTATTTTTGTGCCTCCCCGTTTTGCGGGCGACGCCATTATGGAAGCAGCGGATGCGGGTATCAAAGTGATTATCTGTATCACGGAAGGGATTCCTGTACAGGATATGGTAAAAGTAAAGGCTTACTTGCGAGATAAGGACTGCCGGCTAGTTGGTCCTAACTGCCCTGGCGTTATTTCTCCCGGATTGGCAAAGTGTGGTATCATGCCCGGTTTTATCCACAAGCAAGGTAAAATTGGTATTGTCTCTCGTTCGGGTACCTTGACCTACGAAGCCGTGGACCAAGTGACCAAAGCTGGGATGGGGCAGTCCACTTGTATCGGCATCGGTGGTGACCCAATTATTGGAACAACAACCAAGGAAGCCGTTCAGCTATTGATGAACGACCCTGACACCGAAGGCATCATTATGATTGGTGAAATTGGTGGTGGCATGGAAGCCGAAGCGGCTCGCTACATCAAGCGCTACGGGACGAAGCCTGTTGTTGGATTTATTGCTGGAAAAACGGCACCTAAAGGTCGAACGATGGGGCACGCTGGTGCAATTATTGGCGGTGCCGAAGATACGGCCGAAGCAAAGATGGCGATTATGGAGGAATGTGGGATTCACGTGGTGCAAACGCCCGCTGAGATTGGTAGCACGATGAAAAAGGCGTTGAAGAAGTAAGACATTTGATTTCACTTCGTTTTTAAGAATAAATTAAAAAGGGGCTTTCTGAGATTAGAAAGCCTCTTTTTTTATGCTCGTAAAACTGTCAAGGTGTACTTACTCAATTCTTAAAAAAATATTTTGAAACTAGTAGGTACTAGGACAACGGATACTTTTCTGGCGTGTATTAGGACAACGGATGCTTTTCTGGCGTGTATTAGGACAACGGATACCTTTCTAGCGTGTGCTAGGACAACGGATACCTTTCTGGCGTGTATTAGGACAACGGATGCTTTTCTAGCGTGTACTAGGACAACGGATGCCTTTCTAGCGAGTGCTGGGGCAACGGATACTTTTCTGGCGTGTATTAGGACAACGGATGCTTTTCTAGCGAGTACAGAGGTAATGAGTACTTTTTTGCCAATAAATTGTTAGGTGTTTTGTGACTTTTTGATTAGGTTTGAGTTGTTTTAGGAAAATTACTGCGTATTACTATGAGATTACTTTACGAAGAATTAACCTTTGTTGTACGAGGGTATATATATGAGGTGTCTAATGAACTAGGAGTGGGCTATGATGAACATAGCTATCAATTGGCTTTAGAAGAAAAGCTGAGGGAAAACAATATCCCTTTTAAATCGCAAGTACATGGGTATGTATGTCATAAAGGAGTGAAGGCCCAAGAATTCATAGCGGATTTAATAGTGGATGATGTTATAATTCTTGAATTAAAAAATATTGAAACGGGTTTTCATCCTAATCACGTTTTTCAGCTTTTATCTTATTTGAAGCATTGGAAAAAACAATTAGGATTATTAGTTAATTTTGGTTTGCCAAAAGCAAAGATACAACGGGTTCCATTTACTTAAAAGGTGCCTAATGTTCTAGAAGATTATGAAACCATAAAGCATCTATTGACGCCTACCGATAGGAAAGAGTTAAATGACTTACGCACTGTTATTTTAGAAGTTATTGATTTACACGGACTAGGATACGGTCAAGAAACTTATCAAAAGTTACTATTAGAAGCACTCAAACAGAGAAATATCAAGTTCTCCTTTCCAACAGTTGTTCCTGTAAAATGTAATGGACGTTTGGTCAAATATTACAAAGCTAAACTACCGACAATCGCTAACAATATATTGTGCAGTATTAGCGTATTGAAAAAAAATCCTCACAATGATATGCTGAAGCTAAAGACTTACCTCCGAGACCTAAATTTACCATTCGGTATTTTCGTTCATTTTAAAAAAAGCGATATAATTATTTCTGGTGTCACCTTGCGTAAATCTTAAAGATTGACCAACCGAAACCAAATAATTAGCAACATAAACTAGCGGTATTTTTACAAAAAATAGTGTATATCTCACACAAAAAAACTGAGTCTAAATCCGTTGTCCCGCCAACACCAAACAAAGCATCTGTTGTCCAAAAAACAGCTAATAATTACAGTAAGACCTAATCAAACAACAAAAGTCAAATTCTAAATCCGCTGTCCTGTCAACAGCAAACAAAGCATCTCCATATGGACAAGCAGTTGTCCAAAAAACAGCTAATCATCATGGTATGACCTAATCAAATAGCGAAAGTCAAAGTCTAAATCCGTTGTCCCGTCAACACGAAGCAAAGCATCCGTTGTCCCCAAAAACAATCTATCACTTCTCCATTTCCTTGAATAACCCCTCCGATTTTTCAATCAACTTCCGAAAATCTTCCTCCACCTTATCCTGTGCCTCTTTTGACCAAACGCCTTCTCGCTGCTTCTGCTCAATCGTGTCCTGTAAAGCCTTTTGTTCTTCCGACAAGTCTGCTAAACGTTCTTTAAAATCATCTCCCAACTCGGCGCTTTGGTCTTGAACATCTTCAAACGCATGCCCAATTTTATCCAAAACGTTATCGTACGCCCCTGCATCAAATTTTTCCTTTTCGGCAACGGCCAACTCTTTAATGGAACCAAACACGTCTTTCACGCCGCTGATTACCTTTTCCGAACGGGCCTTCTCTACCTCGTCACCATAAAAATAATTGTAAGCCACCAAGCCAATAATGGCGAATAAAACAAATTGAAGGAGATTTCGCATGAGTTATATTTTTAGTAGGCACCAAAGATTCAACATTTTCGGTATAAATGCTAATTAATCGTAATGTGTTGGTCGAAAAGAACAACTTGTTGGTAGAAACGAGTAAGGAGCGGTTAATTTCTCACCGTTTTACGGGCAATTTGCCTAATTTTGCATTTTTTTGAAAACGGCGAAGGAACTTTGCAAAAATCCATCCCGTTCTACCGAAAAAATTATTTTAAGAAATAGCATCAAACGGTCAAAATCATGGACTACACTCCAAGCAATATTGAACAAAAGTGGCGAGATTACTGGAAAAAAGAGGGCATTTATAAAGTCAGCAACGACTCCGATAAGCCCAAGTACTACGTATTGGATATGTTCCCCTATCCTTCGGGGGCGGGTTTGCACGTAGGGCACCCGCTAGGCTATATTGCTTCGGATATTTACGCTCGCTACAAGCGTTTGACGGGCTTTAATGTATTGCATCCGATGGGCTTTGATGCGTTTGGTTTGCCCGCCGAGGAATATGCGTTGCAAACGGGCATCCATCCGGCTACCTCAACGGAGACCAACATGGAGCGTTACCGAGAGCAATTAGGCGCCTTAGGTTTCTCGTTTGATTGGGATAGAGAAGTCTATACTTGTGACCCGAAGTACTACAAATGGACGCAGTGGATTTTTACCGAATTGTTCAAGCATTACTACGACCAAACGGAGAAAAAAGCTTTGCCCATTACGAAACTAGCAGAGCGATTTGCACAGGAGGGAAATAAAAAGGTGAAAGCGGCGAATAGCTATAAGGGTAAATTCACGGCAGACGAGTGGAACGCCATGACCAAGGTTGAACAAGCGGATGTGTTGATGGAATACCGTTTGGCGTATCGCAAAATTGGCTACGTCAATTGGTGTGAAGAATTGGGAACTGTTTTGGCAAATGACCAAGTGAAAGACGGCGTGTCGGAAAGAGGAGGCTATCCCGTGGTCCAAAAAGCAATGAAGCAATGGTACTTGCGGATTACGGCCTACGCCGACCGATTACTATACGATTTGGACGAAATTGATTGGTCGGATTCTTTGAAAACCATTCAATCGAATTGGATTGGCCGTTCGGAGGGAGCGAGCATCTTTTTTGAGGTAGATGGTTCGGACAAAAAAATCGAAATTTTCACCACTCGACCCGACACGATTTTTGGTGCAACGTATATGGTCTTAGCCCCCGAGCACGATTTGGTGGCAAAATTGACCACGGATGAACAAAAGCAGGCCGTTGCGGATTACATCAGCTACGTCAAATCCAAATCGGAAGTCGATAGAATGGCGGAGAAAGAAGTAACGGGTGAATTTATCGGCGCCTACGCTATTAATCCGTTTACTAATACCAAGATTCCTATTTGGATTGGAGAATACGTGTTGAAAGACTACGGTACGGGAGCGATTATGGCCGTACCGAGTGACGACGAGCGGGACCAACGCTTTGCTACTAAGTTCGGCTTGGAAATTATCGACGTAGTGGATAAATCCAAGTATCCCGGTGCTACTTTACACGATAAAGCCGGCGTCATCAAAAATTCTGGATTTTTGGACGGGATGGAAGTGCCCGATGCCATCACCGCGGCTTGCCAAAAAGCCGAAGAAATGGGCGTTGGCGAAATGCACATCAACTACAAATTACGGGATGCCAATTTCGGTCGGCAACGTTATTGGGGAGAGCCTTTCCCCGTCATTTACGACCAAGATGGTCTAGCGCACGTTTTAGAAGTGGAAGATTTGCCCTTGGTGTTGCCCGATACGGAAGACTTCAAACCCGCCAAAGGAGGTCGGTCGCCTTTGGCTAGACTAGAAGATTGGACGAATTTGCCCAACGGAATGACTAGAGAAACGGATGTAATGCCTGCCGTTGCGGGGTCTTCTTGGTACTTCTTGCGCTACATGGACCCGCATAACGACGAAGCCTTTGCTAGCCAGAAAGCGGTCAATTATTGGCAAGATGTGGACTTATATGTTGGCGGTTCGGAACACGCCGTAGCCCACTTGATGTATGCTCGATTTTGGCATAAATTCTTGTACGACCAAGGCTTAGTTCCTACGAACGAACCGTTCAAAAAATTGGTCAATCAAGGGATGATTCAAGGGGTGATTGAAAATATCTTTTTGGATAAGAACTCTTCCGAAGACGCCCGTCGGTTTGTGAGTGCGGATATGGTTTCCGAGGAAGAAATGGATAATTACGTTAAAATATACACTCACATTGATTTTGTAAGCGACTACGGAAAGCCCGATTCGCATTTGACGGCGGAGGGATTGAAGAAATTTTTGGATTGGCGAAAAATTTATCAAAAGGCTACTTTCGAAAGTAAAGACGGTGTATTCAAAAACGGGGAAGTAACTTTGAACGAAGGTGCCACTGAATTCCGTTTTATGACCTTTTCGGAAGTAGGTAAGATGTCTAAGTCTCGATACAACGTTATCAATCCCGACGAGGTAATTGGTCGCTACGGTACCGATTGTTTCCGAATGTACGAAATGTTTTTGGGGCCAATTGAGCAATCTAAGCCTTGGGACACCAACGGCATCGACGGCGTTTCCAAATTTTTGAATCGGTACTGGTCGCTATTCTTTGATAATCAAGGCAATTGGTCTGTTTCCGACGCAGCCCCGTCTAAGGACGAATTAAAAATTTTACACACCGCCATCAAAAAAGTGACCGACGATATTCAACGTTTCAGTTTTAATACTTGTGTGAGTGCCTTCATGGTTTGCTCCAAAGATTTGAAAAAGTGGCGTTGTAATAAAAAGGCCATTTTGAAGGAGTTGACGGTCTTGTTAGCGCCTTTTGCTCCACACGTAACGGAAGAAATCTGGCACCGATTAGGCGAAGAAGGGTCCGTTCATCATACTACTTATCCTACGTTCAACGAGTCGTATTTGAAGGAAGATTCTATCGAATATCCTGTCAGTATCAACGGTAAAAAACGTGGGTTGGCGGAGTTTCCTTCTGATGCAAGTAGAGATACTATCATGGAAGCGGCTAAGGAACTGGCGGTCGTCAAAAAGTGGTCGGTGGACCAAGGGAAGCAGATTCGGAAGGTGATTGTGGTGCCTGGGCGAATGATTAATGTGGTGGTAGGCTAGACTAAGGAAAATGTGAAATTACAAATCCAAAATCTAAAAGTGTTGACAATCAATAGGTTAAAATTTTGAAAATGTAAATTTATTTTTTCATTGTTCCTAAATTATCTTATCAAAAAATAAAAAGGAGCGTTCTTTTGGGACGCTCCTTTTTTATTTTATAGTTTGTCCTAACAAAATTCCATTGACATACTTACTGTGTTTCGTTTGCCGAAACGGCAGATAATTGAGTACTTCTTTAGCCAAGTAATCAGACGCTTCTTCGTATTTTAGTTCGACAACAACTGCTTTTTGTTCGATAGGAACTGAACAAAAACGATTTCTCGTGTGCGGTGCGTAGTAGTTGAGCTGCCAATCGACTGTAATTCGAAATTTTCCATTCGATGTTCCCCAATAACCGCGTTGGTAGGTGTTGAGAAGCGTAGGCGTTAGGTGCAATAAATGGTGAGTATGCTGGTTCACTTGGCGGATTATCTTAGGCAGTTCAGAAAGTGAAGTGGAAGGAAACGAAGTGACCTGCTTCGTCCCCAATTCGTTATGCTTGATTTTTACTTCAAAATTAGGCTGTACAATTGCTTGTAAATCAGTGCTGTACCAACGTAGTCTATATTTTTTGCGCTGATTGGTGCCGTCCAGATTGTGACGAAAGGTCTGAAAATCGGGCGTGTCGAAGTAAATGTTATTAACTTGCCTTGGGGCAAAAATCGGTCGAAATCCTGCGGGGTGCAATCGAATCGCTTGCTCTACGGCCGATTTAGACAAATGAGTAATTTGATATTTGCGTTCGAACCTCATTCGCCAATGATTTCTTTATCTACTAATTGCAATTTAGAACCTCGGTCCAACAAGTACAACTGCTTCACGTTCTCTGCGCCGTAGCGTTTAACTTGAATGGTGGCGGGGCCAAATTCGGGCTTTTTCTGGTAGCCTGCAAAACCCGTTTCACAATTGACCATATTGACCAAATTAATTTTTAAACTGGATAAATCTTTGGAGGCAACCCCGATTTGTGCGCCGTTGATGTAAGTCGAGGTAACGCTAACTTTTGATTCTTCGCCTACGCTAATACCTTTGTCACCCGCTCGGTGGATGTCCATTCGTCGGATAGTGATAATGCTTCCCGAAAAATCAATAGCGTCGTTGCCCGTGTCTTCGATGGATAGATTATTTATGTCACCTTCACAAAAATCGGCGTCGAATCCGTCGGCGAAAGTATTAGCAATTTTACAGTTTTCTACTTTAAACAAACTGCGAACGGTGTTCAAGGCATCTTCGCAGTGATTGTTGATAAAAGCGCAATTAAAAAATTCGACGTCCGATTCGTAAAAATTCACCGCACCCGTTAAGGACCAATTGTCTCGCTGCAAGGTATTTAGGCCATCAAACTGGACAAAATGCAAAATAGACTTTTCGTTGGCCGTTAAAATGGAAAATCCATTAGCCGTTCCATCGCTGGAAAAAATGCGAATCGGAGCGTCCGCCGAACCCATCATCTGTACGGGCGATTGACAAAGAAAAGCGGCGTTATTGACCAAATCTAATTGGCAACCTGCTTCAAAAATAACTTGATAGTTTTCAGGAATAGTGAGGTCGTCGGTTACTTTATAGTTTCCTTTTTTGAAAATAACTTGCTGACCTTCCACTTGATAAATAGCGTTACTAACAAGCGGTTTATTCTTAAATAATTGTTGGGCAGAAGTCAAATTATCGGGAATGTTCCAGTTGACTACTTCGGAGGTGTACACCTCAGTTAGTCCAGCCACTCGGTAAAAAACGGTATTGTAGTTTCTCTCGACGGGAATTGGCGTAAATTGAGATGCGTAGAACTTGGGTGTAGCGTAGATGAAAATAGGAGATTCTAGCTGGTGTTGCATCTTTCCTTTTTTACCAAAACCAATTACTTCCACGGGCAAAGTATGATGATTGGCTACCATCAGATTCAATCTCCCTCGGGCATCTTTCTGCGTTCGTACTTTTATATCGTATTCACCGTATGGTCTAATTAATGCTTGCAGTTTCTTCCCACGTCGTAGGACTTTTAGTGTGTCGTAATTGTACTTGGTAAATTCTTTCTGAATAAATACTTCTCGATTAGCCAATTGCGGTCTGGCTTGCTGCAGGAATTGGGCGAGAAAATCATTTTGGGAATAAGCGTCCAAGTAGCGAATATACTTTCTGAAAAATTCCTTATCGGTAAAAAGGTGTTTGAAATATTCGTGCGGGTGACGTTCGAAATTGATTTTGTAACCAACGAATAAGCCACCATTATAAGGTGTTGGCGTCTCCCCAAATCCATCGTATCCAATTGGCTCCAATTTAGAAGTGATGGGATTATAGTAAAAACGAACATTGTGCCAGCCGATACCGTGATAGGCTTCTAGGACGTCTGCAATGGCAAAATATCGAGCGAATCGGTCCATATCAACCAAGTCGGCGGGTGGTCGCTGTTTAAATTTGAGTTGATGTAACAAGGTCTGTGCTGCTTCGAAATTTTCAACTAATGTTGGATTCGCCTGCGTCCGACCTTCCTTAAAGGGTCGAATTTGTGCCGCATCGTAAGCAGCATCTTCTCGACCCGTGAGATGATGCGCTTCTCCCAATTCTTTTACTTGGCGTAGATGACCTTGCCAAACCAAATCTTCGGTTAGTTTGATAATCGGCCCTTCTCGCCGTTGTTTGTATTCGGCCAACTGCTTGTCAAAATGCTCTTCGTAGGCGTACACCCCTAAGGATTGTTCGTTTAGGAACAGTTCGATAAAATCGTAACGGGGAGATAAAATATCAGCCTCGGTTAATAGTTGGTGGAACATCCATTCATCCAAATACGACCGAGTGGCGGGGTTTTGCACCGAAAAAGTCACTAAACGATTCCATGCGTAGTCCGTTTTCGCTTTAATGCGAAATGACCATTTCGACCCGCGTAAATGGTCTAACCAATCGCCTTTGAGCCGCAATTTCACGGGAATGGTTTTTCCTTCTTTTTGGGAATATATTTCCCCTTTTACCCAATGGTCTTCGGTTGCAATCAAGATACCCGCTTTAAAGGCATCTTTGGTTTGTTGCAATAATTTTTGTCGAGTGGCATCGCTGACGCTAATTTTTAAAATGTCTGGTTGAAAGACCGCGGCTTCTTCTACCACTCGGTCAACGAGAAACGCATCGTCGGCGTCGTCGAGGTCGTCAAGCCACACGAACCCGACCCCACCGACACCACCGGCCGCAGCAAAGAGGGCTTCG
>JBCCQK010000140.1:0-16322 GCA_039024375.1 Bacteroidota bacterium | reverse complement strand
CATCGTCAACTTTATTAATAGTCACCAATAGTTGATTTTTAGCTAATTAAAAATTTAGCTATGCCCTAGGTTTATTCTATAATTGTGTACAGAACAATCATTTCGTTCTCGTAAAAAATAGTCTGTTGAATCTCTTTCTGTTTTAAGTCATCGAACATTTCTAACGCTTGCCTTAGTAGCCGCTCTTTCTCGGCATAGCTCTGTTTTTCGGAACTTTTGTTGATAGCAAAAAAAGAAATAATTAATAGAACCGAAGCGGCCGCTGACAAAACGCTAATAAATCTCCTACGTTTTTTGACTTTTTTATTTTGAAAAGAGATCCATAAGGAATCATTAAAGTTTTCTGGTGCTTCTATTTTGTTATTTTTAACAAAAAGAGACCAAGCCTCTAACGAAGGTTCTGAATGGACAGCATTGTTAAAGAGGAAATTTTCTTCTTCTAGCGTACTAATTCCCTCTCTATATTTTGCGATTAATTTTTCTCGTTCATCTCTTTTCATAATCATACATTTTTGCCAGCCTTAAACTTACCTGTTTTCTCGCTCTTGATAATAGCACCCTTACGTGTTCTACTTTCAATTGTGTAGCAGCAGCTATCTCAACGAACTCGTACCCGTCCAAGTCTCGCATCATTAAAATTGCTCGTTGTTGCTCGGGCAATTCTTCGAGAATTTTTTTGACAATACCGTTTAAATCCCTCCATTCTGATTGTTCCTGTCCGTGTGCTGACTTCAATTGTTGAAGCTGTGTAGGCGCATGGTCAATTTTCAGTTTTCTTTTTCTCAATACATCAATACAATAATTACGAGCGGTTAAGAATACAAAACCTGTAATATTGGCATGCTGCCCAATTTGATGGCGTTTTTCCCAAAGTTTTAGCATGATTTCTTGTATCGCATCTTCGGCGCTTGTGCGATTGCCTAACAGACGAGCAACCATCGGAAACAGTCGTTCCGCCAATGAAAATACTTTACGTTTAAATTCTAATTCACTCATACTACCTTAATGACGGTAAAATGGGGATGAGCATAACAAAAAAAAGTGACTTTTTTAATCTGTTCTCTGGCTAAGGCTTTTATACTTTGATTCAACTTTCTTTTCTCCATTGATGAAGGTATGAACCATTAACTCCGTCGAAGAGGTCTCTTCTTGGGTGAAGTTCACCTTATTTTTTAAAAGATGATTGCTATAATTGAGTATTATGGTGATAGCATCTTCCTGTAAAAGGAAAGAAAAATTAATTGGACTCGTACGGTTGTTTCGAATCTTTAAATCTTTGTACCCATACACTACCGTAGCGTCGGACCCCAAAGGCGTAAATCGGTTGGTCTCATTGTAAATATCCATAGAGTGGCTGTATCGTTCTAATACTTCCAAACCAGCGATGAGGCTGATGTAATAAATGAGTCCAGAAAGTTGACACAGTCCACCGCCAACGGACTGTTGAATTTTATTCCCAACAATCGACCTGCTTGCAACGTACCCATTCTTTTTTGATGGTTGACCAACAATTTTCCAAAAAGAGAATATTTCGTTGGGCAAAATAGGCACGGGCGTTATGGCGTCGATGGCAGTTTTTAAGTTATGTACTTTCGCATCGTTGGGGTACAGCTTTTGGGTGATTTGAAGGTTGTTGGTGTAAGTGACAGCGTGGATACGTTTCTTGGCAAAACAAAATAGGTGACCGTTCGTGGTGTCTCTAAAGCAGTTTCTTAAAAGGCGGATGGTTAGTTTTAGTGTTTTGATTGATGTTGTGAATGCCATTTCTTTTTCTGGGATGAAAATTAAGTTGAAAGACTGAAATAAATTAAGTAAGGGAACAAGTAAAATAGACTTTCTGCCTCGTTGTTTTGTAAATGTCGGTGTTCGATGTATCAAGTCTCCAGACCTGCCCGCAATCATTCAAGCGGGCTTGATACGAATATTGGCAGGTCTCCAGACCTGTATTTAGCACTTACGTTGTTCTTTTATAAATTTTTAAGCATAAATTCTCTATATATCTGTATCGGCATTAGGCCTATTTCCATTCTTCGCTTATCCAAATTATCCAAATCTTCTGTATCGGCCAATTTAACAATTTTATTAATTGGGTCAACATTGGCAAATTGGGTTCCGTACAATTGTTTTTTCCCGCCATTGATTCTAATTCTGTCGTACAAGTAAGCATAACTCTGACCGTTCATATCGCCATTTTTTACAGCTTTTTCTATGTAGGGTAGTTGCGACTTTTGCCATTCTTTATCTCCGTCACTATGTTGTATCATCAAGAATATTCCTTCCATGGCATCTTTTCCTACCAATTTCCTTGTTGGAAAACTATATTTTCCAAATATCTCTTTTAACCTGTTTCGATTTTTTTCATCAACAAACACTCCTCCATTTTGGGTTATCTCAGTTGAATCAATTTTGTATTTTGAAATCATGTCGTGCATTAGATTTCCTCTTGCTGCTTGGTCCTCTAAATACATCGTAATTAATTCAATCTGTAACTCCTTATTTCCAATTTCTTCAACCGAATACTCTTTACAAACCTCATATTTTGACAAAAAGTCTTTCTTACAAATTTCTTGTAACATCGTACTGTCCTGAGAACTTATAATTTCTACTATCTCATTGGTCTTACCAAGTTTATCTTTTACTTCAAGTCCTACTACAAGATACCTTTGGTTGATAGTCTTTGTACTTCTTTTTAAGGTATCAAATTGCAAATTTGCGATTGAATAATTTTCATCCATTGAACTTGCAATCATTCTCCAACCAAGTTTCCATATTTCTTCTTCGGTTAATTGATTACTATCTTTTTGATTGCAGGAGGTAATTGAAATAATCACAGCTCCTATTAGTATCAGAATTTGCCTTTTCATTTCAGTTCTATTCTTGAACTCAACAGATTCGGTATGCAGTTTTCTTTTTTCAATTTATCCCCAAAACAAACTTGGTAGCTCTTGGCATTATAAATGGCGAAAGGAACTTTATTATGCCAATATTATTCCGTAGCATTCTTGAAGTCCTTGAAGTGCCTGCCACAGCCATTGTTGCAGTATTGATGCTATTTACGGTTTCTTTTATATATGGACGGCGAACTTTATCAAATGTATTCAATTTATTTTCGTGAATTAATTTTGATAGAATATATCCGTCTTCAATTCCCAAATTCATCCCCCTTGCCCCAACTGGGGAATGTAAATGAGCAGCATCGCCAATTATCGCAGTATTGTCCCAAGTTAATTTCTTTGCTATTTTGTGATGAATCCTAAATCGTGATTCCCATGATATTTCTCCAATTTTGGTGTTTTTTGGCAAGTAATTGAGAATGGACTTCATCCTCCCTGCCACTCTCCATACGTTGTCTTTTAAACGAATCATCAAAACACCACCTTCGGGAAACATTCTTATATGTCCTTCATCTGGGGCTATGTCCATATTTAATTCAACATCGTATAACTCCCACTCTTCATCATACCGAAGACCTTCATACTCTACGCCTGATAACCCTCTAACTTTACTATGTCCTCCGTCTGCGCCAATCAGATAATCATAAGGTAAATTATATTGACCAGAATTTCCTTGAATGTTGGCTTGGTGTCTGGTGTTATTTGTATCAATGGATATAAATTCATGGTCATATTCTACTTGTATATTTCTCCTTCGAACTTCATCTAATAAAATTTCTTCTGACTCTTTTTGCCCTTGAACAAGCATGAATGGATACTTATGTTTAGCTTTTTGAAAGTCGTTTCTTAGTACGTGTTTATCTCCTCGCCAAACATTCATAGCATTCATTCGTCTCCCATTTTCCAAGAATCTTTTGGTTATTCCATATGATTCAAATATTTCAAGGGTTCTTGGATTGACTCCCAATGCTTTTGAGTATTTGCTAATACTTTTCTTTTTGTCTATGATTTTGGGAACGTATCCTAACTCACTAAGGAAAATAGCTATTGATAGACCAGATGGACCTGCACCAGCAATCAAGATTTCTTTGCTTTTATTCATCATATTTTTTTAAGGCTCTTATAACCCAACGGGGTGATAACAAGAATTCTGTAAGTAAAACCTGTTTTTTGCTGTAATTTATAGCAATTTCAAGTTTCAAAACACCTTCTTATGCAAAATTCAGAGTGTTTTAATTCATCACCCCGTTGGGTATTAAGAGCCTTTTTTAATATGTGGTTAAAAAATTTAAGAACCTATAAAAGTTCTTTCTGTTAAAAATTCAAACCACAAAGTTCCTAATTCTGATGCTATTAATTATTGATTGAAATCAAGACTTTTTGAGTCGTGAGAGCGTTTCAGGGGTCATTCTCAAATAGGATGCAATATACTTGTTTGGAATTTCCTGAAACAGATGTGGACTTCTTTCAAAAACCTTTTGGAATCGCTCCTTTGGAGATGTCATTAAAATATCCTTTTCTCTGTTTAATTGTTCCAAAACCAGTTGTTCTAAGATTTTTCTCCAAAGCATCTGGTTTTCAGCGTTTCTGTTGATTAAGGTCGAATGTTTTTCCTTTGAAATGTATTTTAATTCCGTTTTCTTTAAAGCTTGGATACAGAAATCTGATGGATTTCCAGATATAAAACTATCCAAGGCAGCTATGAAGTTATTTTTGTAACCAAATCGAATAATGTGTTCTTTACTCTTATTGAAAATGGACATTTTAAGACTACCCGATACAATATAATATAGATTGCTATCTCTAATCCCAGGAGGTTTCAAGACTTCATTTCTATCAAGTGAAACAATTCCAGACCACAAATTTTCACCTTCAATCTTTTTATACATATCGTTAATTAAATTCATGTTTTAACTTTAGTTGTACCTAACTCGTGTACATCAGGAAACATACTGATACATTTACAATCTCACCAAAAATAAAAAAACAACGTATCAATTCAAAATGATTTAGCTAAGTATTGTAAATCAGTTATTTATGATTGAATTAGCCGTTTACAAACGTTTACAAACGACTACAAACGTAAGTAAACGTAAATTATACGGCTAGCACTTGCGGACACTCCTACCTTTGTCCCGTCAACAAAAATAAAACGTTGGCGGATTTAATTTTCTTGTTTAACGGGTCGAAAAGCCGAGTGAGCACTTGACTTTAGGCTACTAAAAAATGATTTTGATATGAATAATTTAAGAAACGCCGTACAGCTAATTGGTCATTTAGGAAAGGATGCAGAATTGAAAGAATTTGGGAGTGGACGAAAAATAGCTAAGGTAACTATTGCTACTAATGAAAGTTACAGAAATGCCAGTGGGGAAAAGGTCGAAGAAGTAACTTGGCACAACTTGATTGGCTGGGGAAAGACGGCAGAACTGATGCAACAACTAATGAAGAAAGGTCAACAAGTAGCGATTCAAGGAAAGCTGAAACAACGAAGTTACGAAGATAAGAATGGGATTAAACGCTACGTGACGGAGGTTTCGGTAACGGATTTTTTAATGATGAATCGCTCCCCCAAGGTCGCCCCTCTAGACGTGAACGCTAGTGCGGAGGTTGGATTTTAGGAGCGGTTGTAACAATAGTGCAATGTTCAAAATTTGTGATAAATAAGTCATTTTGTTTGGAGGCCAAGTCGAGCCATTCATTGGCTTGACTTGTGCCCACAAATTTTACAAAAGAAGCAAATTTTTAGATTCAGATGAAAAGCAATGTCCTAGGCTTGTTATTCCATCACATTCAACAGATGGTCATAAAGGAAGTCCAACGGGAGAAAGACTTCCTTTTATTTTTCTTTTTCCTTTTCTTCCGCTAACAGCTCTTTAGGTTGTTGAAAATCCAGTGTAGGCATTCCGTCCGCCGCCGCAAATTGTAGCTTTTTAATGCAAATATCGTGGTTATTGCTTAGGCGGCCCGTAGCGGAAGTAATACCCCAATAGACGCCTGAGTTACCTCGAAAAATATCATTGACTAAATCCCGATTATAACTCGCTTGTAATTCGTAGTCGAGGTAGATTTCTAATAGCTGTGTCTCTGGATTCCAGGTAATCTGTAACGGGTGTCGTTCGCAGTTTTCTAAGTTGGGTAATAAAACGGGTTTTACTAAACTAATAGCGTGGTGCGTTTCGCCGTTACCCATAATGGCAATATGGTCTTCGGCGGGGTCTCCCAAATGGTAGTTTTGGTAAGTGTCGAACTCAATGCCCAAGGAGGGATTTAAGCCCGCAAAGCCCATGCCTTCTCCCCAAAATCCCGTTCGGGCAAAAGGCGTAAAAACAAATACAATGCCGTCGGCTCCTTCTTCGTCTTTGCAACCCAAGACTAGACAGACTTCCATCTCAAAAGGGGCATTTAGGTCAATCGCTTTTTTGTACCATGCTGACCCCGAATCGTACTGCAAATCGGGAACGAGTCGGATGCACTGTTCGTTGAGTTTGGTGGCACTGCCTCCTAATTCAAAGTCTCGAATGTTGAGTTGTGCGGCTACATTATTCGTGTTTAAACTGAAGATGACAAGGAAAAGGAGTGATAGGAATTTGTCCATTGCTCGTGATTTTGAGGTTAGAAAATAGGACTAACACCAATCAGAACAGTAATTCTTACGGATAGTTGAAACAAAACGGGTGCGAAAAACACCCGCCTTGTTTACCACTGCCTACTTTTCTTTGGACAACGGCTACTTTGCTTAATGTTGACGTGGACAACAGATTTAGACGTGGACGCTTTTTGGGACTACTGTCCACTGCTACTGCCACTTGCTTACACCTGCGCCATACCACCATCAACGGGAATTTCCGTAGCTGTTATAAAAGAGGCTTCTTCGGAAGCGAGGAATAAAACAGTATTGGCAATTTCTACACCTTGTCCAAATCGACCGAGGGGTACTTGACCAGAAACGCCTTCGGCAAATCCACCTATTTCTTCTTCGGTCATGTTGGTTTTGCTCCAAATAGGCGTTTCAATGGGACCTGGGCTAACGGCATTGACGCGGATTTTTCTCGGTGCTAGTTCGACGGCTAAAGCTCTGACGATAGACCGCAAAGCCGCTTTTGAGGAACCGTAAACCGATACGCCGGGCATTCCCTTCACATTAGAAACGGAAGTATTAAAAATAATCGTTCCACCGTCGTTGATAGAATCAACCGCTTCGTTAGCCGTCATCAAAGGGCCTTTGACGTTGATGTCGTAAATTTCGTCGAAATGCTTTTCCGTTAAGCTGCCCAGTGGAATAGCCTGAAAAATACCTGCATTCAAAAACAAAATATCAATTTTTCCAAAGGTCTCAACAGTTTGCTTAATTAGTGCTTTGCTATCTCGGACACTAGCTGCATCGGCTTTTATTAATAAGAAATCTCCTGATAATTCGCTTTTAAGCGCATCTAATTTTTCTTGGCTCCGACCCGTTAAGACGACTTTGGCCCCCTGTGCTAAAAATAACTTAGCGGTGTCTAAACCCATGCCACTCGTGGCGCCTGTGATAACGGCTACTTTATTCGCTAATCTACTCATTTTTCAACTATTTTTTGATGATTTTTAAATGCTTAAAATTTATTAATTAGAACGTTCTATCTAATAATGATTCTTGTAAAGAAATAGTTTGATGGGTCGTTGATTTTTTTAAAATATTTTACAGAAACTCCTTGATTTAGCTTCCAGAGATTGCGTTTTTAGAGTGTGTATGGTAGGGAAGAAGTAACTATTAATTAATAGTGTCTTTTCTTTTCGTAAAGGCAAATCGTAAACCGAGTCTAATAATCAATCAACTATCACGCTTTCAAAAACTCAAAAGCGGTCTTCATAAACAACTCCATTGGTGCCTTGGTCATCCCTGCTTTCATGCGAGTAGAAGCGCCCATAAAACCGTTAATTAGGTAATCGGCCAATTCTTCGGCGGTGTAATCTTTTCTAATTTCACCGATATTTTGCCCTTCGTGGATGCAAGTGGCCAACTTTCGATTATTTTTTTGATAATCGGCAACGGCTTGTTGATTGATGGCTTCGCTGTTGGCGGCAATTTCGGAGGTGAATCCATTGAGTAAACAACCAATTTTGCACTGATTTTCAACGTTTCCTTCTAAGTTACCTTGGTAGGCATTGCGCAATCTTCCTAAAGGAGAGTAGTTGGTATCGTTCAATTTTTCGTCTAAATAGTCGAGGTAGGCTTGGTTGTACTGCTGCATGGCAGCCACCGCAAATCCTTCTTTATTTTTAAAAAAATTATAAAACGACCCGCTCGGTATTTTACACGTTTTTAAAATATCGTCAATACCCGTATCGTGATAGCTTCTTTCTCGAAAGAGCTGAATGCCTTTTTCTAAGATTGCTTCTTTTTCGTATTTACGTCTCATGTTCTATTAGATGATTACTTCATAAAATCTATCAACTAGAAAAGAAATTTTATGAGAAAGTCCTTTGGACTAGATTGGTTGCTCTAATAAAAACATTTGATTTATTTTTTTGGTTCACGGAAAAGGGTTTTCTTATGTAAATCCTATACTGTTCTGCTTGTTGGTCAAATCTCTTGGTAGGATTAGTGGAGTGCTTCGAGCGCCTATTAATTTTGATAAAAACCAGAGGAGCGTCCGAAGCGACCCTCTGGTCATTATACCTTTTGGCAGTATACTAAATGTAATACCGGGTAAGCGCGAGGCTCTTGCCTCGTGTAAATATTAGGACTGCCTCTGGCAGCTTTAGCTACAACCGCCAAAGGCGGCAAAACCAAGGAACGAGGCTGGAGCCTCGCACCAACTTACAGCATTACTTTTGATACACTACCTACCTTTTGGCTAAGAGCCATTATTGTTTCACTACTCGCTTCTGTACCATCTGTTGTCCCATTTTAGCTTCAATTAAATAAACTCCTTTTGCTAAATCGGACAAATCCAAACGAGTTGTCGGTTGTTGTTGGTCAACGACTACGGTTTGAAGTAGTTGTCCCCACAGGTTAAATAGCCGTATTTGCCCCGATTCTGTAGGCCAATGGTCTAGCTGTACGTTTACCGAACCGTTCGTAGGATTAGGGAAAACGTTTACTGCGAATGGTTGAGTAGTAGTAGTTTCTTTTACTTTTGCAAACTGAGTTGTATTAATCGAAGGTAAGCGAGTATTGGTGCCATTATTACTAATGGATGGGGTCATTACTTCGCTGACCAAAGTGCCCGAACAGTTGGCAATATTTATAGTTCCATCGTCCATTTTAACGGACACTTCTCCAACCTGTCCACTTACGACCTCAATCGGTATGGGGGTATTCGAGAAGTTGAGAGTCGTGCTAGTATTGCTGGTACTCAGAACATCAAAGCAGACTTGAAAGATAGCCGTATCGTCCGCTGCCGAAAGGCCTACTACTTGGGTATCAAACCAACTGACCCGCATGACGCCTTTTTCAGGGGTGAAAAATGCGGACGGGTTCAGTCCTTCTAGGTTGTACTCCTGCGTTTGTACGTTGCCTAGAATGGTTGTATCCCAATTCAGAGAAAACTGGAAGGAGATTAAATCATTAAAATTATTCACCTTGGCGTCTAAGCAGACTTGACTACCACAAGTGGTCGTTGCGGGCGAAAAGGCGAAGGTTACTCGATTTTCGTCAACGACCTCCACTAAATCTTCTCCGTTGCAATCTTCGTCGATGCCGTTATTGGGAATTTCGGTAGCGTTGGGATTGATGTTCGGATTATTATCGTCGCAATCGTCGGCTTCGGCGAATCCATCATTGTCGGCATCCACGACGATGACCTCTACTAAATCTTCCCCGTTGCAATCTTCGTCGATGCCATTGTTGGGTATTTCAGTAGCATTAGGGTTGACATTGGGGTTATTATCGTCGCAATCCACGTCGCTAGTAAACCCATCGTTGTCCGCATCGACCAATTCAGTTACTAAATCCATACCATCACAATCTTCGTCGATACCATTATCGGGAACCTCAGTAGCGTTGCCGTTAATGTTCGGATTATTGTCATCGCAGTCGATACTGGAATTAAATCCGTCGTTGTCGTTGTCAATAAAAAGCGCTATACCGTCGCAGTCCTCATCCACGTTATTATTAGGAAACTCAGTGGCACCGGGAAAAATAATGGGATTATTATCGTCGCAATCCACGTCGCTAGTAAATCCATCGTTGTCCGCATCCACCAACTCTGTTATTAAATCTACGCCGTCACAATCTTCGTCGATGCCATTATCGGGAATTTCGGTAGCGTTTCCGTTAATGTTTGGATTATTGTCATCGCAGTCGATACTGGAATTAAATCCATCGTTATCGTTGTCAATGAAAAGGGCGATACCATCGCAATCTTCGTCCACGTTATTATTAGGAAACTCGGTGGCACCAGGGAAAATAATGGGATTATTATCATCACAATCCACATCGCTAGTAAACCCATCATTATCCGCATCGACTAATTCGGTTACTAAATCCACACCATCACAATCTTCGTCGATACCATTATCGGGAATTTCGGCAGCGTTACCGTTGATATTTGGATTATTATCGTCACAGTCGATACTGGAATTAAATCCATCGTTATCGTTGTCAATAAAAAGGGCCACACCGTCGCAGTCTTCGTCCACATTATTATTAGGAAACTCGGTAGCGCCGGGAAAAATAATTGGATTGTTATCGTCACAATCTACGTCGCTAGTAAATCCATCATTATCCGCATCTACTAATACAACCTCTACTAAATCTTCTCCATTGCAATCTTCGTCGATACCGTTATTGGGAATTTCGGTACCATTGGGATTGACATTCGGATTATTATCATCGCAATCGACATCACTAGTAAATCCATCATTATCGTTATCAATGGGCAAGACTGGCGAACAGTCAATATTAATCGTTCCGTTTTGAAAATCTGGCGTTACCATTTGCCCATTTCGGTCGATTACCTCAATTGAGGTGGGGGTGTTAGAAAAGTTAATGGCGGCGTTTTCGATGGTTTCCTCCGTAGCTGCAAAACAAACTTGAAAAATTACTTGGTCGTTGGGCAGCGTCACACCCGTAATAAAGGTATCGTCCCACCCGACTCGTAGAATATCGGGCGTATTAGTATTGAAGTTGCTAGCGTTCATATCGGGAATCCCAAAGGATTGTACGGTGGCAGCGCCTAAAACCGCAGCATTCCAATTAAGCGAATACTGAAAAGAAAGTACGTCATTGAATCCCCGAACGCTAACGTCGGCACAGATTTGCTCATTGCAGTCCGTTGTTTTTTGGGTAATCGAAAACTGTAAATCGCTATCGGTTGGCGTTTCATTGCCATTGTTGTTTCCATCAGAGCAAGTGATAGTTAAACTGCCACTTTCGAAAGTAGGTGGCACTAAACTGCCCGCAGCGTTGACGACCTCAACGGAAGTGGGATTGCCCGAAAAAGTAAAAGGTAAATCGGTGATAGGCGCTTGGATGTTGTCGAAGCACAGTTGATAAAGGACTTGGTTATCGGGCAGTGTTACGCCCGTAATAAAGGCATCGTCCCACCCGACTCGTAGAACACCGGGCGTAGCGGCGTTAAAATTGGTAGCGTCTAAATTGGGCATGTTAAAATTCTGTACGCTAGCTGTTCCTAGAACCGATGCGTCCCAATTGATAGAGTATTGGTAAGACAAAATATCTTTAAAATTAGTCGCACTTACGTCCATACAAACTTGCTCCGAACAGTCCGCCGTGGTGGTAGAAAGAGAAAAAGTAAGCGCATCACTCCCGTTTTGCGTAGTATCAACGGGTGGTTCCACGGGCGCACAATCTACTCGAACGTTCCCGTTTTGCAGTTGCGGCGTTATGATATTTCCCGCTTCGTCCAAAATCTCTATGGGTAGCGGATTGGCACTAAAAGCGACCACCGTACTATCAGGAGTACTACCAATTGCTTCAAAACAAATTTGGTACAAAACGGCATCTTCGGTCATCGTCACACCCGCTACGTTAGCGTCGGCCCAACCTACTCTCGCAATACCCGCCGTACTGACATTAAAATTACCTGTACCGAGTCCCGCTAAATTAAAATTTTGTACCGTTGCGGTACCCAAAACATCCGCATCCCAGTTAATGGAATACTGAAAAGATAAGATATTTTGAAAACCTTGAGCCGTGACATCTAAACAAATTTGGTCACCACAATTGACCGTTTGGTTACTGATAGCCAATTGTAGTGGAACAGCGGCCATGCCTGTATCAATTGGGTTCGTCACCGTATCAACGGGATTCATCATCGTATCAACGGGGACCATTGTTTCGCAAGTTACATTGAGTAGGCCATTTTGAAAATTGGCATTGATGATATTTCCATCGCTGCTCACTATCTCAATGGGAAGTGGTGTATTGGCAACCGCTATTTCAAAATCGCCCGCAGCATCCATAGGTACATCAAAGCAAATATCAAAAAGCACTTGGTCGTCAGAAATATCAACGCCCGATAAAGTGGCATCGTCCCAACCTACTCGGATGATTCCATCCGTAGCCGTGTTGAAGTTGGCTTCGGATAAGCCCACTAGATTAAAATTTTGAACAGAAGCGACACCTAATGTTGCGGCATCGTAATTGATGGAATATTGGAAAGAAAGAATATCATTGAAATCTTGTGCAGTCACGGGCACGCAAACCTGCTCGCCACAATTACCAGCAACGTTACCAATTGTAAAGCGCAAAGAATCGGGTTGGTCTTCCTCAGCTTCGGGAAAACAGGTAACGGTCACCGAACCTGCGTTCAACACGGGTTGAACGGTTCTATTGTCCCCATTTCTCACTTGAATGGGAATCGGTACGTCCGTGAAGTTCATTTCCGTAAAACGTTCCGAATTGCCCAATGCATCAAAACAGACGGTATAAATAATCTCATTATCGGGTAAAGTAATGCCTTGTCCCGTTGGACTTCTCCATTCCGACCAAAAACTACCAGGCGCAATGGGGCCAAATCGAATACCGTCCAGATTGGTTTGTTCAACAGATTCTGCCCCCAAAACCGTGAAATTCCAAGCCAGCGAGTAGCGAAAAAACTGAATATCTTCGAAGCCTTGCACACTAACGTCCAAACAAACTTGATTACCACAATTGACGGTATCGGTGGAAATGGTGAAGCCCATCGGTAGGGGAGTGGTATCAACTGGTGTGGTAGTGCTATCTGTCGGTGTACTCATGGTATCGACGGGCGCAGCAGTAGTGTCAACGGGCATCATCTCGCTATCGCAGGTGATGGTCAAATTGCCATTTTCTAAAATCGGCGTCAATATATTTCCTTGTCCATCCACTACTTCGATAGCAATAGGTGTAGCGGAAAAGCTAATAGGAAAAGCTCCTTCTGTATCGGCAGGAGCCGTAAAACAAAGTTGAAATAACGTATTACCGTCCGCTAGATTCTGCCCCTGCAAACTGGAATCATCGTAGCCTACTCGCAAAATACCCGGTACGGTTGCATTGAATTGACTAGTCTCCATGTCCGACAACCCAAAATTCTGCACGGTTGCGGTGCCTAAAGTGTTTCCGTCCCAATTGATGGAATATTGAAAAGAGGAAATATTAGCAAAATTTTCGGTGGTTACGTCCACACAGACCTGCTCACCACAATTGACCGTGGGCGAAGTAAGTGTAAAACTAGGTTGAGCGAATAGATAAGTATTGGTAAACAAGCAAAATAAACTGCTTAGATAGACGATTTTTCTGAGGTTTCTCATACTGCTAATTTGTTATCAGGCCCGATATTCGTGTGCAGTGGAAGTCTATTATTAGACACTACTTTACACAAGATGAATAGTCTTGGCAAGTGGATGGTTAACTTGAATTTTTTAACGATAGGATGGACAGTAGGTGAAATTTAAAACCCGCCAGACTGCTGTGCGGGCTGGTTTAAAATGCCAAATTTAAAATATAAAAGTACTGATAGTCAGTAATTTATACTTGAAGATGACACAGGTTAATTTGTTACTTTCACTAAGTGATACAGTATTGGCGAAAGCCAAAAACATACTTAAAAGGGGGATACGGAATCGGTATGTCTATTTCATAAAAGGCAAAAATAATACCGATAAATGATTGAAAGTGCTTCGTCTGTATGGGTCGGTTGAACTTCCTGTCTAGGTTAAAATTACTTCTTTTCGAGCCATTGTCAAAATATAGGTCGTTAAATTTATAATTTGATAAGAGCTTACCACAAAAAAAGACACATCTCAGTGGTAGATGCGCCTTTTTGAAAATAACTACTCTTCTTGAAATCAAAAATTAAGTTTGCCAACTCTAAGGAAAATGTAAAATTCAAAATTTAAAAGTATTGACAATCAGTAAGTTAAAATTCATGAAATGGTAAATTTACTTTTTCACTGTTCCTAAATTTTCAATTATCCTCAAATGACAGATTTAGTCTAGTTGGAAGCAAACCGTTTTTCATTCATTCTTTGGTAGCTTTCAATTATTCTCAGATTTTAGGTGTGTATGGCTATGTTATCCTTTTGCGGTATCTCTTCCACCGTCTAATCGGTCTTGGAGCACTTTTAGCGCATCCCAATCTCCCGCAGCGGCCAGTTTGGCTTGTTCTGCCCAAGTATCGGGGTTGTGCATTTTATAGCGATTGCCCGCAGCGGCTAAAATACTCTTGAGTCGTTCGGCGGAAGTTTGAGAAAGGTTAGAAAAAGTATAAATCCCCGCCTCGTTGAGAATTTGGGCAATCTTTGGCCCAATTCCCTCAATTTTTTTTAAGTCGTCGGGCTTGACACTTACGACACTACGAGCGTTGGCGGAAGGTATTACTTCAATCTTTTCGGTAGCCGTTGCGTAGCGTCGAGTAATTATTTTTTGGGAACTGACCGCCATATCCTGGGGGCGATTGCCTCTGTTGTAAAACAAGCGGTCGGCTTGTCCTACCCAATCGTCCCGTTCGATTCTACCGGGGAAAAATTCGATAGCGTTAGTTAAGGTCTCAATTAGTTCCTCGTCCAATTGACTTACTTGTTCGAAAGTATAAATACCTAATTCGTTCAGCTTTTCTTCGATGAAAGGACCAACGCCATTGATTTGTTTCAAATCATCTTTATCACTCGCACTTGCTGCGGCAATTTGATTGCCAATAGCCGCACGGAAAGATGCTTTAGCCGCTTCGACATCAATTTCATCGGCATCTTCTTCACTTAGGGACATCACTAAGTCATCGTCGCCGACGGCCCATTCGATTTGCGTATCTTCTTGGTTGGAAAGCTGTTGTCTTAAAGATTCGTTTTTTTCCAATAAATCGGCGATGGTCGAAGTCAAAATAGCGTGTCCCGCTTCGTATTGGGCAACCTCCTCCGATTGCAATTGTAAATTGTCATTCTCAGATACTAAGGTTTGCACACTATTGTTAAGTACTTCATTTCCTGCTTCTAGTTGAGCAATTTCGGCGACGTAATCTTCCAACTTGTCTTTTTCTGCTTCTAACTCAGCTATTTTAGCTTCCAATTCGGCCGTATTTCCACCTGTGCTACTGCCATCTAGCTGCGCTTTTAAGGCGTTGTTTTCTTCTTCCAATTCGGCCAAACGAACGGTGGCCCCCGCTGTCCCATCGGCGCCTAGATTACTTTTCAAATCGTTGAGGCTATTTTTCAACAAAGTATTTTCGGACATCAAATCCGATAGTTCCTTTTCGTACTGTGCGGCGATTTCGGAGGTATTCGCAATACCTTGAACTCCCGTATTGACTTGTTCTACTTCGGTATTCAATTGCGCATTTTTTGTTCTAAGGCCTAAGATTTGGTCGTTCAAATCCTCCATTCGGCTGGAAACTTCTTGAAATTCTTCCTTCGATTTTTCCAAATCTACCAGAGTTGCATTGAGCCTCGAATTGAGCGTTCGCTTTTCCGCTTCGGACACTTCGAGCCCTTTCGATTTATCCGCTAATTCTAAGTTCGCTTTTTTCAAATCGGCTTCTTGCAAAGCGTATTGTTCTTGTAGTCCCGTAAGCGTTGCTTGTACGTTGACCGTATTTCTCTTGCTTTTTTCGAGCGATTCTTCGAGCGACTTAATTTTCCATCTATCCCAGAAATAGCGTAAAATCCATCCTAGTAAAAACAGCGCAAGAAAGGCGCCCAAAACTGTTAAACTGTCGTCGGAAAAAGGCGCCGTAAACAGTTCGGAAGAGAAAAAATTACGAATAGAATCCATAGTTAGATATTGTTATGAAGTGTGTAGTTTTGTTTACAGAAAGCAGTTAGAGTATGTTTAAATCTGCAACTATCTTTAAATTAATCATTTGTAACTTTTGGAAAATTTTTTAATAGTTTGATTGTCAATGGTTTGATTGTTTTCATGTGACGTTGACCATCAAACAATCAAGCCATCAAACAATCAGACTGATTTCAATAGATAATTACGAATCTCGCAAAGTAGCGCAATAATATTTTTAAACATACTCT
>JBCCQK010000139.1:0-16324 GCA_039024375.1 Bacteroidota bacterium | reverse complement strand
GGTTCTTTACTTAAAACTTCTACCCTTGAAGTACCACAGGAACAAGAAATATTAGAATTTGCAACGATGTCAAAGAACTAAAACACAACTTTATGACTATTTTGAAAACACAACTTGCTGTCGAAAGACAGGGAAGTTACAGGGTAATAAGTGCCACTATCACGAGGTAACTTTCCGTTACCCCGTGATTTTAGCCTCTTTATTCAACTACACCATTTTACTCGAATAGTTCCTAAATTTCAAATTTTGCGTTTTAAATTTTAGATTTATCTACATTTCCTCCGCCTCTTCCAATTCAAAAGTCAACGAATCAATGTCTTTTTTATTCATTTTTAATCGACCCTTGAAGGTCATTTTGGTGTCCGTTTGGTAGCGTCTAACACCAGCCACTTTTGGATTGAGTTGTAGAACGGTTTCTGGTCCCGCCCCGCCACAGAAAAAGCAGGTCGCATTGGGATTTCTCGACAAAACGTAGGTAATACCCATTGGGTCCATGGGGATGATGTAGCCTGTAATGGTCACCATTTGGCTATCTAGTTGTTGGAGCGATTCCCCAAACGTCGCTTCGTTGTAGGTAATGAACCCATCTTCGGTTTTCTTCTCAGTAAAAGTCACATCCGCTAAATTAATCCAGTCGATTTGCAGTTGACTGAAAGCCACATTTTTTGAAAAAAAAAGTAGTAAAGAAAGGATTAATAAATTTCTAAAAAGCATATGAAACAAACAAATTTTTATCACGCCTGTAAAGAATGTAAAAATACTACTTTTGCAGCATGAATGAAATTGAGCTTTGGGCCTTTGACCATATTTTACTTTTTTTACTAGGAGTGGTTTTGCCGCTTTTCGCCGTTTTTCAATCGCAGCCCGATATGGAAGGCGTTACCTTTGATACAACGATGAAAAAGCAGATTTACTACGGGAATGGCCTTTTTCAGTGGATATGCGTTGGACTGATTGTCCTTTTGTGGTGGACTTCCGATAGAAACTTCGGGGATTTGGGATTGCAACTGGGGAAATGGTCCACTTTAGGCTTTACGCTTTTAGGTCTTACGGTTGGTCTTTACTTGTTGGACGTATTTTCTGAATTCCGAAACAGAGAGAAATTGGCCGAAGCTAAAAAGGATTGGCTAGAAAAAGTACCCATTCTACCAACTACAGAAGAGGAATTTCGTCATTTTTTATTCGTGGCGTTTACGGCGGGCGTCTGCGAAGAAATTATTTTTCGAGGTTTTTTTGTCCAGTACTTTTTGGCGATAAACGAAAATAACTTGATGGGCAATGTTTTATCCGTCCTCATTCCTGCTTTTCTATTTGCTTGTGGCCATTTGTATCAAGGCCACAAAGCAGTAGCCAAAACCATGACGATGGCCATCCTGTTCGGCTGGATTTTTATTTTAACGGAATCCTTATTATTATTGATGCTCGTTCACTTTTTAGTGGACGTATTCAGCGGTTATTTGGCGTTTCGACTGTTGCGAACTTGACGTTTGCTTTATTTTCATCATGCACAAATAGACTTTATTTTAAATAGGTTGAGTTGTTCCAGCACTTCGAGTGCTGTAACCACTTTACAAACGAAAAATTTCAGAATAAATACTAATCTCTTTCAAAAAAACACTGAATACGATGAAAAAAATATCCTGTTTATTTCAATTAATGCTGATAATTCTTCTAACGAACTGTGCGTCTTTTGCTCAGAAGGCCACAACTGATTTGGGAAAAGATAAACAAATGGTGCTAGCGAGTCTCGATGGTAAAAAAAGCCAATATTCAGAAATTGCGCAAAGCATTTGGAATTGGGCCGAATTGGGCTACCAAGAAGAAAAAAGTGCCGCTTTGTTACAGCAAACCCTCGCCGATGCGGGGTTTACGATTGACAAAGGCGTCGCCGAAATTCCAACTGCTTTTACCGCCACTTTTGGCAGTGGAACCCCCGTAATTGGTATTTTGGGAGAATACGATGCCTTGCCGGGGATTTCACAAGCCGCCATTCCCGAAAAAAAGCCATTGGTAGAAGGTGGTTCGGGGCACGCTTGTGGACATCATTTATTCGGTACGGCTTCGGCTGCGGCCGCCATCGCTATCAAAGACTGGCTACAAAAAACGGGTACTAAAGGAACCGTTCGGTTCTATGGAACACCCGCCGAAGAAGGTGGTGCGGGAAAAGTATATATGGTACGTTCGGGACTGTTCGACGATGTGGACGCCGTGCTGCATTGGCATCCAGGTAATCGGAATTCGGCGAACGCTAGTTCATCTTTAGCTAATAAATCGGCTAAGTTTAGATTTTACGGGCAAGCGGCGCACGCTGCGGGGGCGCCCGAAAGAGGTCGCTCGGCTTTAGACGGCGTGGAAGCGATGAATTTCATGGTCAACTTGATGCGGGAACACGTCCCTTCCGATGCCCGAATGCACTACGTCATCACCCGTGGAGGGGAAGCACCCAATGTAGTCCCCGCCTTTGCCGAAGTCTTTTACTACGTGCGGCACCCAGAAATGCAGCAGGTTCGAGACTTATTCGAAAGAGTCGTAGGGGCTGCGGAAGGAGCCGCTCAAGGAACGGGTACTAAAATGGAATATGAAGTTATTCACGGTATTTATAATGTCCTACCCAATGAAACGCTATCCCGAATCATGCACAAGAATTTGGAGACCGTTGGTGGCGTGACGTACACGGAGGAAGAGCGCATATTTGCCCAAAAAATTATGGATTCTTACGATACTAAAATGACGTTGGAATCAGCGCAGGCCGTTCAGCCTTTTCAAATTTTCAGAAAAGGCCGCGGTGGTTCTACGGACGTTGGTGACGTAAGCTGGGCGGTGCCGACGGCGGGTATGTCTTCGGCAACTTGGGTGCCGGGAACAGGGGCACACAGTTGGCAAGCGGTAGCGGCGGGTGGCATGAGTATTGGTAAGAAAGGAATGATGGTCGCTGCGAAGACCATTGCTTTGACGGCGATTGATATATTCGAAAATCCCGCAATTACGGAAACGGCCAAGAAAGAGTTGAATGAAAGTCGAGGGGATAATTTTGTCTATAAATCTTTGCTAGGAGACCGAAAGCCGCCGTTGGATTATAGAAAATAAATGAGCTTAGAAGACCTAATTGGATTTGTAGGGGTAAGCCTGATTCTGGTAGCTTACTTCCTCAATTTGAAGCAGCAATTAGCCCCTACGGATTTGGCGTATATTCTATTGAATTTGGTAGGCGCTGCTTTGGCTTGTACGGCCTCGGTGATGATGCAATATTTTCCTTTTGTTTTGCTAGAAGGTGTATGGACACTTGTTTCTTTGCACGCCTTGAAGGAATATTTAAAATCAAAAAATGCAAAATACGAACAACGGAATCACTGATTTACAAATACTTATCCAGAGTATGGAGCCCGTTTTGAACGAAGGTGTGTACGTCTTTGTAACTTTAGAAAACGTTGATACCATTCCCCGTTCGTTGACCATTGCGGAATTTAAGGAAGCGGAAGGTACCACTTTAGTATTACGGCAAGAAGATGCGGAACGATTTAATTTGACATTCACTTTTGTGGCGGCGTGGATTACCTTGAACGTACATTCGGCACTCGAAGCGGTGGGTTTAACGGCTGCTTTTGCTACCGAATTGGGAAAGTATCATATCAGTTGCAACGTTTGGGCGGGTTATTATCACGACCATATATTTGTAGATATAAAGGATGGACAGAAGGCATTAGAAGTATTAGAGGCTATGCGATTTTGAAACTGTGGTTCCTTGATATATTTCACTGAGGATGACTTGTGGTTTAGGACTTCTTGTTGGTGGGATAGAGCTAACGTTATCGTAAAAAATATAAGAATCGAATGTGTGCTTCGACTCTGGAGAGTCGAGATACATTTATCGTTGCAAAAGACGTAATACGACTCTCCAGAGTCGTACAAGCTTACCTTGCCTCTAATTTCTTTTCAACGGGCACAATAGCTACGGATTGAATAGTATCGGTTGGCAGCAAAACAATTTCATTGTCCGATAGGGACGATTGAGGCACGGGGACGTGATTCTCCGCCAAAAAAGCCTGGAAAAAGATAAAACCAAATAGGAGGATACAACTTGACTTCAACAACAAGGTGTTCATGCTAAATTGTTTAGGGTGGGTCGATATACTGACCTAGTTAGCTCAATGTGAATAGTGCGTGAAAGGGTTTAGGAAACGATTGTAAGAGAATGTGTGTTTACGACAGTCAAGATGAAGGACTAAATTAAAAATTAATATTTGATATTTTACTAATTTCTAAATTATTTTAATATTAAGTTTGGACGGTTGTCGAAATTCTACTTGGTTTATCCGATTTTTTACTTGGTTTTTCGTAAAAAAGTGCAGCATATCCGAAAAAAGACAACATTTGTGGTCGTAAAACATATTTGAGCTGAGCAGCGCAATAGTATAAAGAAACGAGTATATCCGTTACCATCAACTTCGCTTTTGTCAGCTCTTTATCATAAAAATTCCGTAAAGTACATGATTAATGTAATTATCGTCGATGACGAACCCTTAGCGCAAGATGTTTTAGAAACGCACATACAACGAGTGCCCGAATTGAATTTGGTACGTAAGTGTAATAATGCCCTAGAGGCGAACGATGCGCTAAGAAATGACTCCATTGACCTAATGTTTTTGGATATTCAGATGCCCCAATTGACAGGTATTGATTTTTTACGAACCATCGCCAATCCACCCTTGGTTATATTTACAACGGCTTATCCCAATTATGCCGTGGAAGGTTTTGAACTGAACGCATTGGATTATTTACTAAAACCCATTTCCTTGGAACGGTTCATCAAAGCAACCAATAAGGCCATTGACCAAATCAATTTGAAAAAAGGCGGAAGCGTTGCCGCTGAAGCGCCCGCCGACGGAGCGGATTACTTTTTTGTAAAAGCGGATAAAAAGCTAATCAAGGTCAACTACGATGACATTGTTTACATCGAAGGACTAAAAGATTACGTCATTATTCGGATGGAAAACTCTCGGGTCATTACCCTGCAAACGATGAAAAGTTTGGAAAGCAAAATGCCCGCCCATCAGTTCAAACGTATTCACCGTTCTTATATCGTTGGTGTGGATAAAATCAACGCCATCGTGGGGAATATGGTAGAAATTACCGAAAAAGGACAGACGAAGCACTTGCCCATTGGTAAAAACTACCGAGAAGAATTACTGGCCATTATTAATAAAAATAAGCTCTAAACTTTCTATCGTTTTCTTCCCAATCCAATAAATCAATAAAAGTGAATTGTTGACAACTCATTTGTTTTCAGTTTACTTCGTTCCGACCGTGAACCGTTTACCGTCAACCGTGGGCCGATAGCCAACTAGTCACTGGTCAACTAATTACTAATCACTACACTACGATGTCTTTTGTCAAAAAAATTAAAAAGCTGGCCAAACAAATTACGGGTTGGAGCAAACTAAAAAATAGTATTCAACCCAAACACAACTTCGGAGAAAAAGCGGCTCCCAAGCCGCCCGATTACGGTAATTTGGACCACTGGTTTGCCCATCCAAAAATAGATTCTAAAGTAAAGTTGACGCCCATTGGCGTTCTCGAAACGGACGCTTGGAAAAGTGGGGAAGTGGATGTATTTTTTATTGCACCAACGTTGACCTTCACCAAGTTAGGCTGGAATGCGCCCATCAATCACCCTAGTTCGACGGAGTTGATTAGTGAAATGATTATGGGGGGGCAAGCATCAGTTTTTAATAGCTGCTGCCGTATTTTCTCACCCAAATACCGTCAAGCTACGTTCTACTCTTTCTTGGGAGCGGGAAACAATGGGCGAAAGGCATTAGAACTAGCCTACGAAGATTGCCTCGCTGCCTTTGATTATTACTTAGCACATTTCAACGATGGACGACCATTCTTTCTAGCGGGGCACAGTCAAGGGGCTTTGCATACCATGCGTTTGTTGGATGACCGTATTGAAGGAACGCCATTAGCCAAAAAAATGGTCGCTGCTTACCCCATCGGTTTCTGGTTTCCACAAGATAAATTTGGCACAACGTTAAAAACGATTCGTCCCGCCGAATCGGCAACGGAGGTCAATTGTGTGGTAGCGTACGATACGTACATGAATACGGGCGGCCCAATTCGAAAATTAGACCGAGCAGAAATTGTTTACGGTGGAAAAAATGGACCTAAATGGGAAAAAAGGAACAAAAAAACACCTCTAGGGGTTAATCCTCTAAGTTGGAAAAGAGACCATCAAGTGGTTTCGGAAAGTCAGCATTTAGGAGGCGTACACATCTTATTGGAGGGCAAAAAACGACCCGATTGGGCGGGTTTTGTCTCCGAAGAACCTCTAGGTTTAAATGTAGTCGGTTTGTCTAAACCTTATGTAGAGGAATGTTCGGCACAGATTCGTCCCGACGGTTTCTTGTACGTCTCTAGTCCCAGAAGTTGGGCCTTCAAACGAATGATTATGCCTGGTGGTAACTTACATTTATCCGATTTCTCCCTTTTTTATATGAATTTGCGGAAAAATATTGAAGACCGATGGAAGGCGTTTTCAACGATGAGCGATGAATGACATAAATTAAAAGCAGGGACAAGCTGCGCTCGAAAAATCTCCATGTGCTTTACGAACTCCATACCTTTGTGGTAAAAAGAATGAGCACTATCGCCAGTAAGGTCAACATTTAAATTCCCATACGGGCAAGCTGTTGTCCAAAAATACAACATTGGCAGTAGCAGCGTACACGAATAACAAGTTACAAATAACCAATAACAAGTAACCAACAACAAACATGCTCAAAGAAAAAATAAAAGATTTAGCGACCGATTTTCACGAAGAAGTCATTCACATTAGAAGACATCTACATCAGCATCCCGAACTATCCTTCGAAGAAGTAGAAACGGGAAAGTACATTGCTCGTAAGCTGAAAAGTTTTGGCATCGACTTCGAACACGGTATGGCAGAAAACGGCGTCGTTGCCCTCATCAAAGGGCACAATCCCGAAAAAAAGGTTATTGCTTTACGCGGCGACATTGATGCGCTACCCATTAAAGAAGCAAATGAGGTACCTTACAAATCGAAGCACGAAGGCGTTATGCACGCTTGTGGACACGACGTACACACTGCCTCATTGTTAGGAACCGCCAAAATCCTCCATGCCGTCAAAGACCACTTCGAAGGAACTATCAAACTAATTTTTCAACCGGGCGAAGAACGCTTACCGGGTGGTGCTTCGGTGATGATTAAGGAGGGCGTATTACAAAACCCCGTTCCTTTAAGCATCTTCGGCCAACACGTCCATCCGCCTTTGGAAGCAGGAAAAGTGGGCGTTCGACCGGGTATGTACATGGCCTCTGCCGACGAATTGTTTCTGACCGTAACGGGACAGGGCGGCCACGGTGCGTTGCCCCAAAACTGTGTGGACCCCATCGTCATTACGGCGCACATCATCGTAGCTTTACAGCAAATCGTTAGTAGAAACGCCAACCCAACGACGCCAACCGTTTTGACTTTGGGAAAAATTAACTCTACGGGTGGCGCAACGAACATCATTCCCACCGAAGTTAAACTGCAAGGTACGTTTCGAACGATGGACGAAGTTTGGCGCAAAGAAGCACATCAAAAAATGATAAAAATAGCCGAATCCATTGCCGAAGGAATGGGCGGTAAATGCAAACTGGAAGTCAATCATGGTTACCCTTTTTTGGTCAATAACGAGGACCTAACTTATCGGGCTAAACAGCACGCCATCGAATTTTTGGGCGCTGATAAAGTCGTTGATTTACCCATTCGCATGACGGCCGAAGATTTTGCGTACTATTCCCAACAAATACCCGCCTGTTTTTATCGTCTAGGTATCAGAAACGAAGCCCAAGGCATTACTTCTAATGTACATACGGACACGTTTGACATCGACGAAAGTGCGTTAGAATTGAGTATTGGGTTGATGGCTTGGTTGGCAATTAAGGAGCTAGCGGTTTGATAAATGGTAAATATCGAACAGGCAGAACCAAATCACTAATCAATAAAGTAATTGGACAGAATGATACTTATTTATTAGACAGGATTGCAAGATTTACATGATTTTGATTATTAAGATTTTAAATCCTGTCCATCCTGAAATCCTATCAAAATAAAATAAATCGTGTCTAAGGATTTACTTTCAGCTAATCAACTATGTCTGATAGAAAGGTGCAATCTATTCAAGTTGCTTACCAAGAGCTTGTTGAACAACTTACTCCACTGCAAGGGGAAAGAGAAGCGCAGAACATTGCCCGTATTATCTTTGAAGACGCTTTTGGATTATTCGATTTTTCTTCCCAGAATAACTTTAAAGAATCCCAACAGTTAGCAGATATTCTTCGTCGTCTGCTGAAAAACGAACCTTTTCAGTTCGTATTTGGGCAAGCATATTTCTATGGTCTAAAATTCAAAGTTACCCCCGATGTATTGATTCCTCGCCCCGAAACCGAAGAATTGGTTTATTGGATTTTAAATAGTGCACTTCCCGTGCGGCCCAAAATCTTAGATATTGGAACGGGTAGTGGATGCATTCCCGTTACTTTAAAAAAGAAATTACCCGAATCGGACATTTACGCCGTCGATGTGAGCGAAAAAGCGTTGACTATTGCGTACGAAAATTCCCTTCAAAATAACGTGGCGATTCATACGCAAGTGCTCAATATTTTAGACAAAAGCCAGTGGGATGAAATAGGGCAGATGGACGTCATAGTCAGTAACCCTCCTTACATTCCTTACCGAGAGAAACCCTTAATGCCACCCCAAGTACTGGACTTCGAACCCGATTTTGCCCTGTTTGTAGAAAATGATGACCCTTTGATTTTTTATACTACCATCGCCGATTTTGCCCAAAAAAAATTAACGCCAACTGGCCGACTTTTCTTCGAATGTAATGAGTTCAATGCCCTAAAAGTCGTTGCCTTGCTTAACCAAAAGGGCTTCTCCAACGTTGAGTTACAGAGAGATATGTCGGGGAAAGACCGCATGATAAGGGCAATTTTCAATGAACAATTAGCAATGAACAATGAACAATGAACAATTAGTAATAGACAGTTGGCAATTCGAAAACTTTGTATATTTTAACCCCATAAACCCCATAAACCCCATAAACCCCATAAACCCCATAAACCCCATAAACCCCATAACGCTACCCTTGAAAAAACTGCTATTCATCCTACTTTTGGGCTTCGTCGCCTGCCAATCCAAACCTACCGTTCGGACGCTTAACCGAACTTGTGTCACTACCCAACACCACGAACTCATCATCGACGACATCGACGTTTATATTAAGTACGATGCGACCGATTTTAACTTTCCCGGTTGGGAAGATTTGGCCGAATACGATACGGTTTTTACGACCGATGCTGTCGGGAGAGGTTGTATGGATAACCTACCAATTGGAACGCATTGGTTCGTTGGATTGGGCTTCGACGAGGACATCAACTTTGCGGTGAAAGGTCGGGCGTTGGTAGATATTTCTTTTGCCGAACCCGAGGTGGATTTTATTTTGTACGTGGGGGAGGAGTAAGTTCAAGGGGTTAGCTTGCGCAGTACTAAGGAAAATGTAAAATTTAAAATTACAAATCCAAAGTAAGTTCTCAATGTCTCCTTGGAGGGAGATTCCTTCATGGAATCTTTCTTCTTTAATGAATATCAAAAGAGAAAGATTCTCTGAAAGAATCTCCCTCTTCCATACACTCATTTGGCGAAGACATTAAAAAATGGGCAGCGAAAATAAACTTTTTTAAATCTTTACTTACCTTTGGTTTTGTTTGTGACTAGTGACTGGTAATCAGTGACTAGTTGCCAATTACTAATCACTAATCACTAAACCATGACTTTACAAATCAAGTCGCTCGAGCAATACCAAGAAGTTTACGAACAAAGTGTTGCCGACCCAGAAAAATTTTGGGCGGAGCAAGCCGAAACTTTTCAATGGCAAAAAAAATGGAACGAAGTATTGGAGTGGGATTTCCGAAAACCCGACGTCAAATGGTTCAAAGGAGGCAAGTTAAACATCACCGAAAATTGCCTCGACCGACATTTAGCGGACCGAGGTGACCAAACCGCTATCCTTTGGGAACCAAATAACCCAAATAGTGAAACCGTCAAATATACCTATCAAGAATTATACGAGCAAGTTTGTCGATTTGGCAACGCACTGCGGGCGCAGGGTATCAAAAAAGGCGACCGAGTCTGTTTTTATATGCCAATGGTAGCCGAATTAGCGATTGGGGTATTGGCCTGTGCGAGAATTGGGGCCGTTCATTCGGTCGTTTTTGCGGGCTTTTCGGCAACGGCCTTAGCCGATAGAATTAAAGATGCGAGTTGCAAAATGGTCATTTGCTCGGATTATAATAATCGAGGAGCGAAGAATATTCCCGTCAAGCAAGTGGTGGACGAGGCTATTTTGCAAGGCTGTACGAGTGTAGAAACCGTCATTGTGCATAAAAATACGGGTGGAAAAGTAAACTGGGAACCCGGTCGAGATGTATGGTGGAGCGACGCCGTTTATCGCCGTCAAAAGCACTGCAAACCCGCCAAAATGGACGCCGAAGACATGTTGTTTATCCTTTACACGTCTGGTTCGACGGGCAAACCCAAAGGTGTTGTACATACTTGTGGTGGCTACATGGTTTATACCTGTTTTTCTTTTAAAAATGTCTTTCAATATCAAGATGGTGACGTCTATTGGTGTACCGCCGACATCGGTTGGATTACGGGCCATTCGTACATCGTTTACGGACCACTGTTGGCGGGGGCAACGACCATTATGTTCGAAGGCGTACCGACCTACCCCGACGCGGGGCGCTTTTGGCAAATTTGCGAAAAGCACAAAGTCAATCAGTTTTATACGGCTCCAACGGCGATTCGCGCGCTCATGGCCAAAGGCGACCAGTTCGTTGAAAAATACGATTTGAGCGACCTCAAAGTTATCGGTTCCGTGGGCGAACCCATCAACGAAGAAGCGTGGAATTGGTACAACGAAAAAGTAGGTAAGGGCAATGCACCCATCGTAGATACGTGGTGGCAAACCGAAACGGGCGGTATTATGATTACGCCATTACCGGGTATTACGGACACCAAACCTTGTTTCGCTTCCTATCCAATGCCCGGTATCCAACCCGTCTTAGTTAACGCCGAAGGGGAACTCGTCGAAGGCAACGACGTCGAAGGCCTACTCTGCGTCAAATACCCTTGGCCCTCCATGATTCGCACCACTTACGGCGACCACGAACGCTGCCGACAGGTCTATTTTTCCGCTTTTGACAATATGTATTTCACGGGTGACGGCTGCCGCCGAGACAGCGAAGGCCGCCTCAGAATCATCGGCCGAGTCGATGACGTTATTAACGTATCGGGCCACCGAATGGGAACCGCCGAGGTTGAAAACGCCATCAATGAACATCCTGCCGTCATTGAATCTGCCGTTGTGGGTTACCCGCACGACATCAAAGGACAGGGTATTTTTGCTTACGTCATTGCCCAAGCAGGCACGGAGGGCGACGCCGCTTTTGAAAAGTCCGTTCGAGATGTCGTCACTAGAGAAATTGGTCCGATTGCCAAACCAGATAAAATGTTGGTGGTCAGTGGCTTACCCAAAACACGTTCGGGGAAAATTATGCGGCGAATCTTACGAAAAATTGCGTCGGGCGATGCGAGTAATTTGGGGGACACTTCGACGTTATTGAATCCGGATGTGGTGAATGAGATTCGGGACGCGGCGGGGGTGTGATTTAGGGAATAAAATTAGGTTTGTACGGAGTTTTGAAAATGCTTGTTTTTCGACGCTGAAGGGCGCTGTTTCGATTATGTTTTTTGTTATGTTTTCCTATTTGCATGTTTAAATTAACTGCATAAGGCGAGAACATAAAAAGTCGTAACTTTAAATAGTGCCTTTTCCGCTCAGAAGTGGAATCGAAAAGAAAATTTCGTACGGCCCAAAGGCGAAATTACTGGTTTTCATGAAAGCGATAGCTGCTGTTTTAGGTGGTTATCGCTTTTGGGGTTTTACTAGGTATAATGTAAATTATGATAGATGAAACAAGAGAAAAGGAAGAAAAGTTATACCTTAAAAGGCTTTCGATAACATTTCAACTCAAAAATTGATTTTTGCGAAATAAATTAACCCTGTAACCGATTTTAGCAAACCAACTTTACAATCTGTAAAACCCATTCATGAAAACTATACCTAAAAATTCACCTTCCTTCACTCATTTTGGGGCCAAACCAACATTAGTTCTATTTCTTCTTCTACTATTTTTTTTAACAGGCCATTCCTTGTTTGCTCAATGGCAATCCAAAGATTTACCAACGGGCGCTCATTCACATCAAAGATTCAAAAAAATAGAAATTATAGATAACCACAAATGGTTGATGAGTGCTAATGCGGTCTTCAAAACAACGGATAATGGAGTAACTTGGTCAAAAAGGGAGGTTAATTTTTTTGAAAATAATGACATTGCGTTTGTCAATCAAGATACTGGATTTGTCGTTGGCGCCTACAATGAAATCAGCAAAACAGTCGATGGGGGCGAAACTTGGACTTCCATCAGTTTGACCAATAATGGTCTTACTAATTTTCGAGCCGTCCATTTTGTCGGAAGAAAAGGTTGGATAATCGGACATCATGGAATTATTTTTAAAACGGAAGATGCTGGCGAAAACTGGGCACAACTCGATTTTCCTTACGGTCGATTACATCCGTTTGATATCCATTGGGAAAATATCTACTTCATAAATGATAAAGTCGGTTTTATATTTGGCGGTAACTTTAGAAATGGGTTTTATAAAACAGAGGACGGTGGTGAAAATTGGACGTATTTCGATTATCAAGTAAGGTATATAAGTGGTGATGTTTGGCAGCAGCAGATATATGCAGAGGGAATGCATTTTACCGACGAACAAAATGGGCATCTCTTTTATAGTTCTTTCAGATATACGACTTCGGATGGAGGACTAACTTGGGAACCCATTTTTCCTAGTAATCAGTTGCGTGGTGCTCGCCGTATGCTCTTTTTAAACAAGCGAATTGGTTGGGCGACGCGTGATGCAGGTGATATCAGAAGCACTTTTGATGGTGGCAAAACTTGGCAACTAGAAAGGGCCGCTACTGGTTATCAAATGAATGACATAAATATTGATAAACAACAAAATGTGTGGGTAGTTGGGGATAATAGCCAATTTTTCGAAAATAGTAGTGGCGGTGAATTAGGCGTTAGATTTGGAGACGAATTTATTCCGAATCGGGATAGCGTACCTAGCTTTTTGGATGGAACGGATTTTGAAACAGCCACTCAGCCGACTGTCAGACAATTTATCATTCAAAATACGAATACCGATACGCTCCTATTAAACGCACCTAATCCTGTAGCAATTAGCGGTAGTGCTGCATTCCAAATAGCCAATCAACCCACTACAGATACACTATTTTCTGGTGATTCGACCCATTTTGAATTGGCTTACACACCTGATGGGAACCCCGCTGCTGCACAAATCTCTATTGGTAGTAATGCAAAAGAGAATAACCCATTTGATTTTGCAGTTCAAGGCAACTGTTCTACCTGTTCCATAGAGGGAGAACGGTACGTATGTGCAAGAGAGCAAGGGCTAACCTACACCGCACCTTCGGGAATGACCGCCTACCATTGGCAAATAAAACAAGATTGGCGAGCAAAAATTATTGGCCCTAATAATGAACAGACAGTTACCGTTGATGTAGATAACGAATATAGTTTTGAGTTGCAGCTAATTTTTGAAGAAACGAGTGGGTGTATTGGCAGTTGTGAGCAAACAATAAATGTAGGATTGCCCAATCCCAGTCACTGGAATTTCTGGGGACCTAGCAAGGTCTGCGCCGAAGAATCGTTAGTTCGATTTTTTGTACCTTCATTTTACGCCGCCAAGGATTATCACTGGGAAGTAACCGAAGGAGACGCTGTTATAATTGGAGCAGGTTCTCTGTCTGAAATCTATGTCAACGTGGGTGTAGCTGACTTTGAAATAAATTTAACAATGGGTAGTTATGTTGACTGTGAAGAGATGTTCACTAAAAAAATTGAAGTACAGCATTCATCACAATATTTTATCAGTGGCCCTTCCGAAATTTGCCCAGAGGATGAATTCTCCTTATTCACTGCTCCCACACAATTAGTAGGTTATCGTTGGAAGGTTTTCAACGCTGATACCATTTTTTACGTAGATACAACGGGCAAAGATTATGTTCGAATTGGCAGGCAATCAAAGGAATTTACCGTTCAACTGGAAATGACCACTTCCGCAGGTTGTACTTTTTTTGATGAAAAAGAAATTGAGGTAGCAGACGAAGAAGACTGTACGTTTGAAGGGGAAGAAATTATTTACGTCAACGTCAATATCTTGACGGGTAATCAAGATGGCGCATCTTGGGCAAATGCCTTTACTCACTTACAGAATGCACTAGAAATTGCGGAGGATGGTGACCAAATCTGGGTAGCCAAAGGCATATACCATCCGTTAGCGGGTATTGAAGCTGCCGTTGAGGATACCGCTACGCTTACTTTTGAGATTGATAAAAATATTCAACTCTACGGTGGATTTTTGGGAACAGAAACGGGTATTTCTGAAAGAGATTGGGAAAATACCGAAACCATTCTTTCGGGGGATATTAACGGAGATGACGTTTATCTAGAAGATATCCATCACCCTAATTTCCCCGCTTTGAATAATGGGGAAAATGTGCATACGGTAGTTCATGTTAGTGGTAATGGTCGAGATATCGTGATTGATGGGTTTACGGTTCGAGGAGGGAATGCAAAATCAAACGTATATTTATATAATGCTGGGACAACTGGTGGAGGAATTTATATTGGTTCAGAAAAAGGCGGAACCCTTTTAAAGCCATTGATACAAAATTGTAAGATAGTTCACAATGTAGCTCGTTTAACTGGCGGGGGATTGATGTCGCATACATCGAGTAACACTATTGCTGACCCAATTCTAAGAAATAATTCCTTCATTTATAATGGAAATACTGCTTTGACATTTTACAATAGAGGACCTTATGAAAATAAACCTAAAGTTGCAAGTTGTCTATTTAAAAATAATAACGGGGGACTTTATGCTGGAGGCGTTCATATTCTAACAGAATTCGGAAAGTTTAGTGGAGAATTTTATGATTGTCAACTTATTGCTAATCGTGGTCTTTTAGGCGGGGGAATCCGAATGGATACAAAATGGGGAGGAACCAGTCAATTTCGTTTTATCAATGGTGTCCTTATGAATAACGAAAGTGACACTTATGGAGGAGGTATTTTTACGGAAAGTAGAGACCAATCCTTCTCTTATCCTCGGTTTATACGAACTAAATTTATTGGTAATAAAGCAAAAGAAGTAGGGGGTGGGGGATATAACCGAAATATTAAATCGTTCGACTATAACTATCACCAAGATTGCCTATTCACTCAAAATAGTGCAGGGCATGATGGTGGGGCCTTTTACCATCAGAATACCAATAGTAGTTACGCTTACCACTCCTACATTGTTTTTGAGCGTTCTACTATTGCTTATAATAAGGCAGGTTCAGTTGGTGGTATTCGAAATGCTAACAATAGTGGGAACAGTTCTAATCTCACTGTGGAGAATTCCATTTTATGGAAAAATGCGAATAAAAATCTGGCTGCCACCCACAGCTTCGGTACCGTATTAGAAAATTCTTTGGTGGAAGATGTCACTTGTCCCGAAAACGTACGTTGCCAAGGAAATAATATATTTAATCAAAACCCCTTGTTTGTAGATTCGCTTTCAAATTTGAGTTTACGCATCGGGTCACCCGCAATCGACCAAAGTGAAGGGTATCATCATCCTATTGATTCGCTAGACATAGTGTTAAATTCTCGAAAGGTTCCAGGCATAATTAATGGAGATTCCATTGTAGATTTGGGTGCTTACGAATTCCAAAATGCCCCCATTTTGACCGTTATTTCTGATACCCAATTAGTTAGGACAGCTTATGAAAATAGGTTCTATGATACTTTATACACCGATGAGGAACGTATCTATCAATTTGTGGTGGAAAACGTCGGAAGTCAGTCCGTTTTATTTGAAAAAAGTCCAATTGTTGAATTAGAAAGTAATTTAGTTTTTAGCCTACATCAATCGCTTAGTAAAAATAAGCTAAATACGTACGAAACGGATACTTTTCGTGTGAAGTTCGACGCCGTAACGGTAGGTGATAATACGGCAAACCTTGGAATTACTTATAATAATTTGTCGAGTGAGCCTCACGAAATGCAGCTTAGCATTCATGTGATGCCTCGGCCCGATACGCCGAGATTGAGCGTC
>JBCCQK010000138.1:0-16356 GCA_039024375.1 Bacteroidota bacterium | reverse complement strand
TCTATCTGGAATGATTTTAGTACCAAACGTTATTAAATGAGAAAGGAAAAGTTTTACTTCAATAAACACACCTTACAGTACGAAAAGGTTGTGACTCCTCTAAAAACAAAGATACTGCGTGCCTTCGGTATTTCTTGCGGTATTTTTGTGGCAGCTCTGGTGCTGCTATCTGTATCTTACCACTTTTTTCCTACACCCAAAGAAGAGGCCCTAATCCGAGAAATGGAGCAAATGAAGCGCCACTATGCGGACATGGAACTGGAAGTCGAAAAAATGACTAAGGTACTGGCTAATTTGCAAGAAAGAGATGCTAGTGTACACCGAATGGTTTTCGGAATGGAACCTATTGATGATAGCCAATGGGAAGCAGGTATTGGTGGTACAGATAAATATGCCACGCTGACTAAATTTAAAAATTCGGGCGAGACACTACAAAAGACTCAAGAAAAGGTTGACAAGCTATCTCGTCAAATGGTCTTGCAATCAGAATCTTTGGATGAGATAGAATTTATGGCCAAGAGCAAAAGCGAGATGTTTGCCTCTATGCCACTTATTGCTCCTGTCCGAAAGGATTTATTAGCTAGAAATATTCACTTGCTTTCTGGCTTTGGCCGCCGATTGCATCCCATCTACAAGGTAATGAAAATGCACCAAGGGATTGATTTCACCGCCAAAGAAGGAACAGCTATCCAAGCTAGTGGTAATGGAAAGGTGATAAAAGTTATGAAGTCACCTTCCTACGGCAACTACGTCGTTATTCGACACGGGCACGGTTACGAGACGCTTTATGCACACATGCAAGAAGTGATGGTCAAAAAAGGACAGAAAGTAAAGCGAGGCGAACAAATCGGAACGGTAGGAAACACAGGTCGTTCGACTGCACCGCATTTACACTACGAAATTCATCTAAACGGAAAAGCTATTAACCCGCTCAGTTACTGTGTAGATGGTCTTTCGATTAATGAATACGAAGCATTAGTCAAATCTGCTTCTAAAATGAATCAATCTTTGGATTAGAATCAACAACTAATAAATAAACAATTTAGCAAACGGACTTGCTTTCTGCGTGACAGGGAGCAAGTTTTTTTTTGTAAAAGGTGAAAAGGTATAGAGGCAGATAGGTATAAAGGTTGGTACAACATAGAGAAACATTGTAACTTGCGTTTTATATTTGAGTATTTTTAAATGATAACCTCTCAGCCTCTTCACCTTTCAATCTCTATACCTTGAGTTATGTCCACCTACGATAAATACGAAACCGTCATTGGTTTAGAAGTACACGTCCAATTAGGAACAAAAAGCAAAGCCTTTTGTGGCGATGATGCTAGTTTTGGTGCCCCTCCTAATACCCATATCAGTACTATTTCATTGGGACATCCAGGAACGCTACCTCGTTTAAACAAGCGACAAATTGAATATGCCGTTAAATTGGGATTGGCACTAGGTTGTCGAATTAACCAAGAAAATCGCTTTGACCGAAAAAATTATTTCTACGCTGATTTGCCCAAAGGCTACCAAATCACACAAGACAGGATGCCTATTTGTGTTGGTGGTGGCATGGACGTAACCACCGAAGAAGGAACCCGCCACATCCGCCTACACCACATCCACATGGAAGAAGATGCGGGTAAGTCTATTCACGATATAGCTCCAAATGCTTCGTTTATTGACCTTAACCGAGCGGGTGTTCCGTTACTAGAAATCGTGACGGAACCAGATTTTCGGTCTTCAATGGAAGTCGATGCTTTTATGAACGGGATGCGGCAGTTAGTACGCTACTTGGGGGTTTCGGATGGAAATATGCAGGAAGGGTCATTGCGCTGCGATTGTAATGTATCCGTACGATTGAAAGGCGAAACGAAGTTCAATGAGCGCTGTGAAATTAAAAATATGAACTCTATGCGTTTTGCTCGGAAGGCAATCGAATACGAACGCAAACGACAAATTGACCTAATCGAATCGGGTAGAAAAATAGCACAGCAGACGCTCAATTTTGACCCTGTATCGGGCGTGACAGCTCCCTTAAGAGATAAGGAAGATGCGCACGATTATCGGTATTTCCCCGAACCCGATTTGACGCCTGTGGTCATCTCGGATAGCTATTTAGCGGACATTAAAAAAGAAATGCCCGCCTTGCCTTGGGAATTACAACAAGAATTTACGGAAAAATATCAACTATCAGCCTATAACGCCAAATTGCTGACAGAGGAACGAGCAACAGCACTATTTTTTAAAGAACTCACTACTAAAACCAACAATTATAAAGGTGCTGCCAACCTGATTATCAATAAAATCAATCCGTGGTTAAGTGAAACAAAATCAGCAATATCGGATTTTCCAGCAACCCACGAACAGCTAAGTGCTTTAATTCAGTTAGTGGATGATGGAAAAGTAAGTAACACCATTGCTTACCAACGAATTTTCCCTCAATTGTTAACTACTAAAAAGATGCCGCTAGAGATTGCCGAATCTATGAATTTATTGCAATCGTCGGATGATGACTTTTTGGCGCAATTGGTACAAGACGTTTTGGATAAAAATCCCGATAAGGTAAAAGCCTATAAAAAAGGAAAAAAGGGATTGATTGGCTTTTTTATGGGACAAGTAATGAAGGCGTCTAAAGGGAAAGCTGAACCCAAATCGACGAATGCCTTGCTGGTAAAGAAGTTGGCCGAATAGAGGGTTTATGATGCGAACCATGGGAATTAGCGCTAATTCCTACGGTTGACCATAGTAATTAGCACTAATTCGTATGGTTTAACGTTTTTCTATTGCCTTTAAGTTCTAAATTTCAGTTTGTAGATAGACTAGACGTTAAAGGAGCATTAATAAAAGATGTGATAACCAGAGAACATTTGGATGCGTTTTTGTTACAATAGATTTATACTGAATATTCGTCAAAATACACTTTAAATGAAAAATAAATTCTTCCTTCTCGTACTTATTCTTTTTACCATTACCAATACTAGCATTGCCCAAACCATTACCGTCGAGGATATTTGGCGGGACTATAAATTTATGGGGAAATCCGTCCCAGGATTCAACTTTCTAAATGACGGCAAGCACTACGCTCGCTTGGAAAATAATACCATCAAGCAGTACGATTTAGTGTCGGGTAGATTTGTCAAAAATCTTTTTTCAGCTACTGATATTGACGAGAATGCGGCAGCGCCCGAGCAATTTGACAGCTATACTTTCAATGGAGACGAGACCAAAATTTTGTTGGAAACCGAAAAAGAAAAAATCTATCGACGGTCTTCGAAAGCGAACTATTACGTTTGGGATATTGCCGAACAGTCATTAGAAGCACTGTACGGTCAAGGCAAGCAGAGTTACGCAACGTTCAGTCCTGCCGACTCGGCCAAAGTAGCCTTTGTCAATAAGAATGATTTATACGTAAAAGACCTACGCAGCGGTTTAATCACTCGCATAACCAACGATGGTAGATTTAATCGCATCATTAACGGTGGTGCCGATTGGGTGTACGAAGAAGAATTTTCTTTTGCCAAAGCCTTCCATTGGTCACCCGATGGGCAGCGTATTGCCTTCATGCGTTTTGACGAAACGAAGGTCAAAGAATTCACGATGACTAAATTTGAAGGCGGTTTATACCCAGCTTATGAGACCTTTAAGTATCCCAAAGTAGGTGAAAAGAACGCTGTGGTAACGGTACACATCTACGATTTGGCTACCAAAGAGACCGTCGAAGTGGACACAGGGAAGGAGACGGACATTTATATTCCAAGAATAAAGTGGACTAAAGACCCTAACCAATTATGTGTTTTTCGAATGAATCGCCACCAAAACGAACTAGCATTATTATTGGCTAATGCCAAAACGGGCGAAACGCGTGAACTTCTAAATGAAACCAATAAATATTACATCGACATTGACGACGATTTAACCTTTCTCGAAGATGGTCAACATTTTATTTGGACGAGCGAAAAAAGTGGGTTTAATCATATTTATTTGTACGATACAACGGGAACACAAAAAGTACAATTGACCAAAGGAGATTATGATGTGCGTAAATTCTATGGAGTTAATCAAACTACTAGACAAGTTTATTACCAATCGTCAGAGACATCACCACTGGAAGAAAACATCTATTCCGTTGGTTTAGATGGCCAAAACAAGCAGCAATTGACTCGTAAACCCGGGACGCATAACGCCCAATTTAGCAGTACCTTTGATTACTTTGTCAATAGCCATTCAACCATCAACTCTCCGACCACCTATGTAGTTCGGGATAATAAAGGCGGTGCAGTTCGGACCATAGAGGATAATTCGGACTTGGTAACTATTCAAGATTCGTACAACACGAGTCCCATTGAGTTTTTCGAATTTGAAACGAAAGATGAAGTAACTTTGAACGGTTGGCTACTCAAGCCTGCTAACTTTAACCCTAATCGACAGTACCCCGTTTTTATGACCTTGTACGGCGGTCCTGGAAGCCAACAAGTAAAAGACCTATGGTATGGACAGAATTACTGGTGGTATCAAATGCTGGCGCAGCAAGGGTACGTTGTAGCTTGTGTAGATAATCGAGGAACGGGCGCCCGTGGAGAAGAATTTAAAAAAATGACGTATCTCGAATTGGGCAAATACGAAACAATTGACCAAATTGAAGCGGCTAAATATCTGGGGGAACTAGATTACACCGATGCCAGTCGAATCGGAATTTTTGGTTGGTCTTATGGTGGCTTTATGTCTTCTTTATGTTTGCTGAAGGGTAATGATGTATTTAAAGCGGCCATCGCCGTTGCACCCGTTACCAGTTGGCGCTGGTACGACAGCATTTACACTGAGCGGTACATGCGCACCGAAAAAGAAAATCCCGATGGCTACAAAAATAATTCACCCGTCTATTTTGCTGACCAGTTGAAAGGGCACTATTTATTGGTACACGGAGGAGGTGACGACAATGTGCACTATCAGCAAAGCGCAGAAATGATGAATGCGCTGATTGCCGCCAATAAGCAGTTTGATACCTATACGTATCCGAACAGAAATCACGGGATTTATGGCGGTACCACTCGAATGCACCTCTATCATAAGATGACCAACTTTTTGAATGAAAAACTCAAAGGAGACGCTATTAACTATAATGCTCCTCCTCAGACAGAGGTAGAAGAAGATGAAGAGTAGTGTAGTAATTAGTTAACTAGTGGCTAGTTGGCTCACGGTAAACGGCCTCTTAAAAAACAGAAAAGCCCTTGCAGAACATACTTTTGCAAGGGCTTTTTACATACGAAGTCAAAAGTGAGGTATATTTTGAAAGTGTACCCCATCTTTTGGCAAACATTTTTTATAAATCCAACAACAAAGTCGTTGGGTCTTCTAGTAATTTTTTCACTTTCACCAAAAACGTCACCGACGTGCTACCGTCAATTACTCGGTGGTCGTACGACAAAGCCAAATACATCATCGGTCGAATCTTAACTTCACCGTTGACGGCCATTGGTCGCTGCTGAATATTGTGCATACCCAAAACGGCGGACTGTGGCTTATTCAAAATGGGCGTACTCATCATGGAACCGAAAACACCGCCATTGGTAATCGTAAACGTTCCGCCTCGCATTTCTTCTAAGGTCAACTTTCCATCCCTTGCTTTACTCGCTAACTCCTTGATTTTCAATTCAATTTCGTGAAATTTCAACGACTCTACGTTGTGGACGGGGGGTACCACTAAGCCCGTTGGCGTAGAAATGGCAATCGAAATATCCGCATAATCGTGGTAAATCAAATCGTTACCGTCAATAATTGCGTTTACATCGGGCATTTCTATCAGTGCTTTCGCACAGGCTTTGGCAAAGAGCGACATGAAGCCCAGTTTAACACCGTACTTAGCTACAAACTGTTCTTGATATTTCTTACGCAACGCCATTACCTCGGTCAAATCTACTTCGTTGAAAGTAGTTAACATGGCCGATTCGTGCTTGGCTGCCAATAAGTTTTTGGCAATGGTTCGCCGCATTCGACTCATTTTCTTTCGCTCCGTCGAACGACTAAAGGCAGTGCTAGGAGTTGTTACGGCAGGGGCCACTGATTGCTCAGTAGCTGCTTTGGCTGGTTTAGTAGTTGTAGGAGTAGGCGCAGCAGATTTATTCGCTACTGCTTTGACCGCATCTTCTTTAGTAATACGTCCATCTTTCCCAGTTCCCGACACACTTCCAGCCGAAACATTATTTTCGCGCATTATTTTTGCCGCTGCGGGCGACGGATGTCCTGTTACCGCATCGGTTTCGACAAGCGCATTATTAGAACTAGTTGCTACGTTGGCCGATTCACTTTTGGTCACTGCACTTGCGGCACCTACCTCAATCTTAGCAACGAGTGCACCAATTTCCAAATCATCGCCTTCGCTAGCCACGTGAATCAACTTGCCCGTTCCTTCGGCTGGAAATTCTAAGGTCGCTTTATCCGATTCGAATTCGCAAATGGGGTCGTCCAAGTTCACCATTTCACCGTCGCCAATCAGCCACTGCGATAACGTTACTTCAGTAACAGATTCCCCGATAGTAGGTACTTTCATTTCGATAATAGTCCCCGCTGCGCTTTCGCTAGTTGTCTCTTTTTGCTCCACTTTGGTAGGTGCTTCGGGCTTACTTTCTGCAGGTGGTGTGGCAGAAGCACCGTTAGCCGATACGGAAGTATCAACTTTGGCCACTAGGGCACCAATTTCCAAATCAGCCCCTTCTTCGGCCACCCAAATTAGTTTTCCTTCCGCTTCTGATGGAAACTCTAAGGTGGCTTTGTCCGATTCAAATTCGCAAACGGCTTGGTCTAATTGCACTATTTCACCGTTGCCGACTAGCCATTGGGACAAGGTGACTTCGGTGATAGATTCGCCAATAGTTGGCACTCGTAATTCTACTACGCTCATTGTGTGATAATAACTTTTGAGGATTGGGATAGAAGTATTTGTTAAATCTAAAATTAAAAATGTAAAGTTTAAAATCTAAAAGTGCCGAAAGCTAGTGATTTATATTTCAAACTGGTGCGGATTAATTTTTAAATTTCACTTTACAGAACGATGAAACGTTGGAATCATTTTGTAATGGCGGTAAATATACGGGGATTTTTTTGATGGTTATCATTTTACCAAAGCTCTTTTTCAATAGACTCAATATCTTCGAAATCTCCTTTTTCTATGTCCGCATTAGAAGCCTCGGCTCTTTTTAATAAATCCTCTTTGGTCAGTTTAGGAAAAGATACTTCCACTTCTAAGTTTTCTCTATTTTCTTTGATAGCTACTATTTTTAGAATTGTCTCTAGGTCATCTATCTTCGTCAACCATTCTATAACCTTCAGTTTAACTATTGCTAGGTCTTGCATAACTTTTGCTTTTTATTATCGAAGAATTAAGGTGCCTTATTTCATCACCACCGTATTCATCTGAGCCGCTAACTCATTCCGAATAGCCATCAATTTTTGCTGCTTTTTTAATAATTTCATGAGTTTCGTTAAGTCATTTTTTTTCTGCAACTCCCCTATCTTCTCCTGATTTTTGTGGCACATTTTGATGACCTTCTTCAATTTGAACCGTCGAAGCGCATAGATACTATCCTTCGTAAAATTTTCGTCGGGCATTTTTTGCGTTTGCAAAGGGTGGTCAAACCGTTCTTCCCAACCAGGACTGTATTCGTAAGGAGAAGTCAATAAATTAGTGGCTACTTGCTTTACTTTTTCATCTGAATGGTTTACAAAATAGTTTTCTGGTAAATTCCTTTTCTTATTATACTCCTTGGCGATTTGCTCATAAACAGCGTCGTCAAAACTGTCCAGTACGTCTTCGATATTATTAAGAATATATTCCGCTACACTAATGTTTTCTTCTTTATCAAAAATTTGTGTCCCACCACTTATCAATATTCTAATAATATCTTTTTCTTGAAATTCGTCGCCCAAGGTTGGTTGAATTGCTTCACCAGGAACAACTGAACCATCTCCGTGTTCGGAATCGGGAAAAGGCGCTCCGTCTATACCTATTGGTAGGGGACCCGCAAAAGAAGGGGCCTGCGAAGGAAAAGGCGCTGGTTTACCCGAGTTGCCACCTTGTCGCTGTCGGTCAAAAAATGCTTTCTGTTGCTTTTTTTTGAGTACTTTCTGAATCTCTTTATTGGATTCGGCAACTAAAATAGCTTCCGAAATGTCCATCAACTGGGCGCACTGCTTGACATACATGGACCGTTTGATGGGGTCGGGGATTTTGGAAATACTTTGGACAATATCTCTGATTAGTTCCGTCTTTTTTATGGGGTCGTCCGCTACTTCGGCGAGTAGTAGATTCGTTTTGAACAAAATAAAATCCTTCGCCTCTTTGTCCATATACGCTTTAAAAGCGGTCAATCCAACTTTCTGCATATATGAATCGGGGTCTTCACCGTCGGGCAACAAACAGACCTTTACGTTCATATCCTGCTCCAATACCAAATCTAGTCCTCGCAATGCCGCTTTGATACCCGCCGCATCTCCATCGTACAGAATTTTAATGTTCGGCGTATAACGTTTTATAAGGTTAATTTGTCCGACGGTCAGCGATGTACCCGAAGAAGCGACTACGTTTTCAATGCCTGCTTGGTGCAAAGAAATAACATCCGTGTAGCCTTCAACTAGGATACATTCATTTTCTTCTCGGATAGATTTTTTAGCAAAATAAGCGCCGTAAAGCACTTTGTTTTTGACATAAATCTCCGTTTCGGGCGAATTGATGTACTTAGCCGTTTTGCTATTTTTTTGCAGTGTTCGCCCCGCAAAAGCAATGACTTTTCCTGTCAAGTTGTGAATCGTGAACATCACTCGGTCTCGGAAAAAATCACCATCGTACTTGTTAGTCAAGCGTAGTTTTCGAAGCAATTCGATATTATAGCCCGCCGCTACGGCACTGGAAGTGAGCATATCCTTGGCATTGGGCGCAAACCCTAATCCAAACTTCTTAATCGTCGCCTCTCGAAAACCTCTATTTTTGAAATAAGACAAGCCGACACTTTTACCCCGAGTCGTTTCGAATAGTTCTTTTTGGTAAAAATCTTTCGCATATTCGTTGACCAAATATAAGCTATCAAAAAGTTGTTTCTCTTTGATGGCTTCCTGCGAGAGTTCTTTTTCCTCAATCTGAATCCCGTATTTTTTAGCAATGTAGCGAAGGGCTTCGGGGAAATTAAATCCCTCTAGTTCCTTCAAAAAACCAACGGGGTCGCCACCTTTGCCACAACCAAAACACTTGCAAATATTTTTACTAGGCGAGACCGTAAAAGAAGGCGTTTTCTCATTATGAAAGGGACATAGGCCAATGTAATTAACCCCTCGACGCTTCAAGTTCACGAAGTCCTCTACGATGTCTTCGATTCTAGCCCTTTCTAGTATTTCCTGTACGCTTTTTTGTGAAATCATTTTTTTGAGTAAGGGGGATGAGGTGATAAGGGAATAAGGTTATATGGAAATAAGATGATGAGGTTGGCGGGTTGATAAGGTTTATGGGGCTAATTAGGTGTATGAGGTTGACGAGGAATTACCTTATCAACTTGATAAGCCCCATTAACCTCATAAACCAAAATTCCTTATCCCCCTATTCCCTTATCACCTCAGCACATTACAGCCCAAAAACCGCTTCCCAAGCCACCATGCCACCGTCTAAGTTGAAGACCTTTTCGGGGTCAAAACCGCCATTTTTCATCAACGTGCAAGTGCGCATACTTCGACGGCCCGTTCGGCAGTAAACGAGGTAGGTTTTGTCGTTGGTCAACTCCTCCATTTTATCCCAAAAGCCGTCGCCCAAATAGTCGATGTTAAGCGCATTGGGTAATGGATTGATGGCAAATTCTTCGGGCGTCCGCACGTCAATGAGTACGACTTCGCCCGCATTTTCCATCTTCGTTTTAAACCCTTCGGGGTCTAAATTATTGATGGATGCCTTGAGTAATTGCCATCTTGGTGTCTTACAAACGGTTGGTTGTACTTCTTTCATAAATTGTAGTTTGTGGTTTTACAAAAATAAGGAATTCCACAACTACTTGGTGGCCCTTTTTTCTATTTGACCGAGTGGTCGAACGCCTTTACCAACTCTATCTGTCAATTTATCGCCCAATTCTGCTCTCGCCATTTCTGCGTGTTGTAGCAATTTTTCAACGATTTTGGGGTGTTGGTCAGCTACGTTCTGCGTTTCTTCGATGTCATTCGTAAGGTCATACAGTTCTTGCCCTATTTGGTTTTGCTCGTATTTGATGGGTAATCCATCGTTGGTGCCAACTCGACCATTGAGTGAACGGTATTGGTGAGGTAGGTACAATTTCCAACGTCCGTCGCTACTTAGTATACCGTGCAGTTCGTTGGATTTGTAATAAAAATAGTACGCTTGATGATGTGGTAAAGCATCTTTTTTACCTTCTAACAAATACGTCATATCTGCGCCATCAATTTTTCTACTAGGTAATTTTGCGCCCGTCGCCTGCGCAACAGTCGGCAAAATATCAATCGTCATCGCTGGTTGATTGACCTCAGTCCCAGGGTTGATTTTAGCGGGCCAGCGCATAACGCAGGGCACTCGAACACCTCCTTCCAAAGCGGTGCCTTTTCCTTCTCTCAAAGGTAAAGCCCTCCCCGAATGGCCTCCGTAAGACAACCAAGGGCCGTTGTCCGAAGTAAAAATAACGAGTGTATTCTCTCTCAATCCATTGCTATCAATGGCTTTCAAAATTTCTCCGACCGACCAGTCAATTTCTTCAATGACATCACCGTACAAACCTGCTTTAGATTTTCCACGGAACTTGTCCGATACGTATAAAGGAACGTGCGGCATACTGTGAGGAACGTACAAAAAGAAAGGTTGATTTTTGTTTTTGTTGATAAAATTAACCGCTCGTTCGGTGTACCAAGTAGTAATTAAATCTTGATTGTCCACCAAGGAATCAATGACTTTATCGTTTTCTATTAGTGGCAACGTTGGAAAATTAAAGACCGTTCCTTGCCACGGATGCAACGGCCACATATCATTGGAATAAGGAATTCCAAAATATTCGTCGAATCCTTGATTAGTGGGTAAAAATTGGGATTCGGAACCCAAATGCCATTTACCATAAATAGCCGTAGCGTAGCCCAAGGGTTTTAAAATTTCGGCAATGGTTTCCTCTTCGGGTGCTAACCCTTTACCGGCGTAGGGACTAAAAGCGCCCGAAACGCCAACTCGATTGGCGTAGCAACCCGTCAGCAGAGAAGCCCTAGAGGCCGAACAAACGGGTTGAGAAACGTAAAAATTGGTAAAACGGGCACCTTCTTTCGCCATTTGGTCAATATTTGGCGTCTGAATATCGGGCGAACCGTAGCAACTTAAATCTTGATACCCTTGGTCATCCGTAAAGATGAGGACGATGTTAGGTGGCTGTTTCGTAGAAAAATCATTCGTTTCAGTCGATTGGCAAGCAATCAATACCAAAAAAAGTAGAACACTAAGAAAGCATTGGTTTTTCATCATCATTTTGTAGTTTAGTGATAACCCTCGCTAAGCTACAAAACTATACTTATTTTTCTAAAATACGCTTCAAATTGGCGGGCGAGTAGTTAATAGATTTCAATGTTTTGTTATCTGATTGTCGAAAAACTAGGTAGTGATTTCCTTCTTTTTTAAAGTAACTTTCTACTCCTTGAGTTGCTTTGTAGTGCGCCATTGTTGCCCGTGCTTCGGCTTCTGATTGACAAGTTTTGCTCATATTCGAGCGTTGTACTTCGTCGAAAAGCTGACGAAATTTATCCCCTAAACCAAACTCCAAGACAGCTCCCGATAAGACGTATTGAAGGTCGCAAAGCGCGTCGGCGATTTCCACCAAATCCTTTTCAGCAATGGCTGTTTCCAATTCTTTCAACTCTTCGGCCAATAAAGAAACTCGCAACTGGCAACGTTTTTCGGCAGGAATAATCGGAGTGGGTTCGATAGGGTGTTTGAATGTTTGGTGAAATTCGGCAACTTGATTTAATGCGTCTAGTTTTTCCATAGATGTAGTTAAAATGATGAGCGAGCAAAGCTACGTAAATCTTTGATAGTATGGAAAGTAAATGATTTGAGTTCTCGCCCGTTTTTCCAATAAGAAAGCCAGCTAGATTTTCAAAATATCTAACTGGCTTTCCGACAATAAGTATTATTGAACAACAACTATGCTTACGCTACATTCGTTGCCGCTAATTCAAAACTAGTCAACGTTACAAATTTTTGCAAACGGGTATCTACTTCTTCCGAAGTCAATGATTTCAAACGCTCATTACTAAATTTTTCCACACAAAAGGAAGCCATTGCTGAACCGTGAATAATCGCCCGCTTCATATTTTCGAAAGAAATATCATCCGTTGCCGCTAGATAGCCGCCAAAAGCACCTGCGAAGGTGTCGCCCGCCCCCGTTGGGTCAAATACTTCCGCCAGTGGTAGAGCGGGTGCAGAAAAAACATTGTCCTTATCAAACAACAATGCACCGTGTTCTCCTTTCTTGATGACCAAGTAGGTTGGCCCCATGTCCAAAATCTTTGCTGCGGCTTTCACTAAAGAATATTCTCCTGACAATTGTCTTGCCTCTTCGTCATTGATAGTCAATACATCCACTTTAGCAATCGTCTTTTTCAAGCTATCCATCGCAATGTCCATCCAAAAATTCATGGTATCCATGATAACCAATTTGGGGCGTTTGTTCATTTGCTCAATGACTCGCATTTGAACTTCGGGTTGCAAATTCCCCAGCATAACGTAATCCGTTTCTTTGTAGCTTTCGGGTAAAACTGGGTCGAAGTCAGCCAAGACGTTCAAATCCGTAATGAGCGTATCTCTAGAGTTCATATTGTTGTGGTAGCGACCTGACCAGTAGAAAGACTTCTGGTCTTTTTTGATTTGGAGTCCCTCTTGGTCAATACCTCTTGATGCCATAAAATCCAACTCATCCTGCGGGAAATCACCTCCAATCACCGCTACTAATTGTACATTTTTGGTGTAGTGCGAAGCAGCAATACTTCCGTACAAAGCGGCACCTCCAACGACCATGTCCGCCTTGCCGTAGGGCGTTTCGATGGTATCAAAAGCAACCGTACCAACAATAACTAAACTCATATTTTTAATTTATTTTTTTCAAAAATTATTTCTCAACAAGAAACCTTCTATTTACAAAGTTAGTTATACTATTTGCTTTTGAAAAGGTTATGCGAAGGCGTGAAAAAAGCTAATATTTATTTTAAAAAAATATTGCAAGTTATTTTCGAATAATTTAACTTTGCAGCCGCTTATAAAGTAAGCCTCTTTAGCTCAGTTGGTTAGAGCGCCGGACTGTTAATCCGTAGGTCCTAGGTTCGAGCCCTAGAAGAGGCGCTAGTAAAGCCCGATTGTTTTTACAGTCGGGCTTTTTTTATGCTAAAAATCGAAGTGTATGTTTTGGGTATATATTTTTTATTCAGCTACCGATGACAAGTACTATGTCGGTCAAACAGATAATTTAGAACTACGACTAAAATTCCACAACGAACTTTCTGAAAAGTCCTTTACCTCCAAACATCGGCCTTGGGTCTTAAAAAGAAGCATTCAAGTAGAGAACCGTCCACAAGCTGTAAGGACTGAGCGACGAATTAAAAAACGTAAAAGTAGAAAGTATCTCGAATCGCTTATTAAAGACGAAAATATCGTTGCTGCCTTATTAGCCAAACTATGAATCTCTTTAGCTCAGTTGGTTAGAGCGCTCCCGTCCGACAGACGGGATTAACCCTTAGGTCCTAGGTTCTTCCGATTGTCATCGGAATAGAAGAGGCGCTAGTAAAGCCCGATTGTTTTTACAGTTGGGCTTTTTTATGCTAAAAATCCAAGTGTATATTTTGGGTGTATATTCTTTACTCGGCTACTGCTGATAAATATTACTTAGGACAAACCGATAATTTAAAACTGTAACTCAAGTTTCACAATGAACGCTCCGAAAAATCTTTTGCTGCCAAACATCGGCCTTTGGTGAAAAAAGCGTTTAGGAACGTGTAAAGAATAACCTGTAACAGTTTTTCAAAAGTAGTCAGCACCACAGGTACTTTTAGATTTTGTCCAGATTTTCAGTGGGATTAAATGTTGATTCTCCCTTAGGTTAGGTACTTAAATGTAAATACAGAAAGCCCGTCATTGCCTTGTAGAATTCAAATCGATTTTCTTCATTTTGAAAACCGTGACCTTCATTGTACTTAACCATATACGGCACATCAATTCCCCGATTTCTTAAAGATGCTACAATCTGGTCCGCTTCGTCGATATTTACCCTTGGGTCGTTAGCTCCTTGTACGACAAATAGCGGTACTTGAATTTTATCGACGTGCAAAGCGGGGGAATACGCCGCCATCATTTCTTTGTCTCGTTCGGGATGACCGACCATTTCGTACAGCGTTTCTAGATAAGGTTTCCAATAGGGGGGAATCGTATTCATAAATGTGAATAGATTGGAAACCCCCACGTAGTCAATGGCGCAGCAGTATAAATCGGGGGTAAAGGTAATGCCCGCTAAGGTCGCGTAACCGCCGTAACTGCCGCCGTAAATAGCAATTTTGTCTGGGTTGGTAATACCTTTTTCAATAAGCCAATGTACGCCATCTGTAATATCGTGCTGCATATTCTGCCCCCACTGCTTGAAACTCTTCTCCCAAAAGTCTCGACCGTATCCCGTACTTCCTCTAAAATTAACTTGCAATACGGCGTATCCTCGATTAGTCAATAATAATACTTCGGGATGGAAGCCCCAACTATCTCGAAACCAAGGGCCACCATGCGGTAAAATCACCGTTGGTAGATTTTCGGGTTTATCTACTTTGGGAAGCGATAAATAACCGTGTATCGTCAACCCATCTCTACTCGTGTATTCGATAGGCTGCATCTCTGCCATCTCTGCCTCATCTATCCAAGGACCAACTTCGACAATTTTACTCAATAAACGTTCAGGCACATCGTAAAAATAGTAAGCACCGAGCGATTTGTCGCTGTACGTTCGAACCATGTACTTCGTCTCGTCCTTGCTGTGACTGGCCAAGATTACCTCGTAGCCTGGTAGCTGTTTTTCGAGTGTAGCTTGTAAATCGGCTCTTTGTGTATCGAAAAAATGAAAATGTCTTTTCCAAGTAGTATAGGCAACTCCTGTTAATACTTTTCGCTTTTTGGAATACATCAACTGCGACACATCCACTTCATCGTGAGCAAAAAGTAGTGCGCCCACCTCTTTTTTATTCAACATATCGTATCGCACAATGACGGATTTATCACGTCCAATATTAGAAGAAACAAATACGGTATGTTGGTTATCAAAGTCAAAAAATAATGGTTGAAAACTTACCTTAAAGTTAGTAGTAAATACCTCTTGAAAATCCGATTGTTCGTCCGCTCGGTAAATAATTTTCTGATTGATACCATCGACCATTTGTACCGCTATTCGCAGCTTTCCATCGTGGTCGGTTATCCATTGAGTAATGGGTTCGGCGGGATTACCATTCGTCGCTATCTGTTCGTACATACCATTATTGATATTGATGCGGTACGGCTCGAACAACATCGGATTGTTCTTATTCATTCCGATGATGATTTCGGCGGGTTGGTCGTCCAAATCATCAATTAGTTCAATTTTTATCTGGTCGAAAGGCGTTAAGTCCTTCACATTTTTGCCATCACTGTCCACCGCAAATAGTTTAAAATTCTCGTCGCCACCACTGTCTTTCACATAAACAATTCGATTGTTCCCTTTCCAAAAGTAACCCCCAATATTGCGGTCGGTTTCGTGAGTAATCTGCACTGCTTCCTTTGCCCCGATTTTTTGGACAAAAATATTCATCCGACGTTCGAAAGGGGCCAGATAGGAAAAATATTGACCATCGGGTGAAAGCTGATAACCCGTTTTTTCTGGATTTTTAAAAAAATCTTCTACCGAGTATTTATAACTGCCTTGGTCTGCATTGATAAGTGCCGCTAATGCTTCTGGAGAACTTGGTAGAGTAGTATTGCCAGGTAATTTTTGCTCGTTGTGTGACTGCATATTTTCTTTTATTTAACCTTATTTTTTGATAAACTATGACAAGTAATAATGTATATGCCAAATGAATGATGAATGATATTAATGTGTCGTAAATTGAAAATATTCGTCTTACGAAGTGCAAAAACTATCCCGCACGGGCAAGCTATTCATTCTGGTTGGCGACCACATTAAAGTAATTATATCAATACTTTGGTTAACTAGTTACTAGTCCCTAATTACTAATCACTACACTAGTACGGGTCAACATTGACGTTTACTCGAACGGAAGAATAACCTTCTTTTCTGGCCAGCATTTGCCCCGCTTCCAAAACGACTTGCTTGGCCGCTTGATTTTGCT
>JBCCQK010000137.1:0-16381 GCA_039024375.1 Bacteroidota bacterium | reverse complement strand
TCTTGTGGTTCAATGCACCGCCTGCCGCTGTTTTCATGGGCGATACCGGGTCGCTCGCGCTTGGCGGCGCGCTGGGCGCAAGAAACAATTACCGTAGAAACTCAGCTATATTTTCCAGATATTGAGAAAAAATATACCTTTTGGTACGTATTAGCACAAGACGGTTCGTTGATGGTGAAAGCGCAAATGAGTCCGCCGTATCAAGCCGATTTACCCGAAATTCCAAGAGTAGGTTTACGTTGCTTTTTAAATTCGAGTTTACAACAAATTGATTGGTTAGGGCGAGGACCACACGAAAACTACGTGGACCGTAAAGCGGCCGCTTTTGTTGGTTGGCACCATAAAACAGTGCAAGAAATGTACGAACCGTATATTTCTCCGCAAGAACACGGCAGTAGAACGGACGTTCGAAGCGTGGCTTTTTGCGATGCGACGGGTAAAGGCTTGTTGGTGTCGGGCAACGATTTTAGCTTTACCGCTTCGCCGTACAGTCCTGCCGAATTGACAAGAACAAAATGGGGAGAACTGCACACGTACGATTTACCAAAAAGCAATAAAATTTCTCTCTGTTTAGACCATCAACAAATGGGACTTGGAGGGATTGATTCTTGGCTGTCGCAGCCTCTAGAAAAATATCGAATACGGCCCGAACTCTTCGATTTCTATTTTGTCTTCAAAGTAGTATGACTGGATTCTAGCTTCTAGATACTAGAATCCAGTATCGAGTTAATCAATTCCCTTCGTCTTCTTCAATATCATAAATCGTTGGGTCGGATTCGGACCGTTGCACACTCATATCTTCCATTCGGTCCATAAAATCTAGTGCTTCGTTCCAAAAATCGGTAAACACGGGTTTGAGTTGTTCCCCAACAACTTTCATCTGACTCGGAAATTCTTTAGTGTAAGCGTAGGTGAGCGAACTTTGCTTAGTTTGGCTATCAATCATGTGCGATTTGTCGGCAAACCATACCAAAGTGCTGTAAATTAAAATCGACCCTGCGCCCAAAACGACGCCGCCAATGATTTGGTTGATAAAATTAATATTGGCCGATTTTAAAATACCTTCTAGTCCCCTTGAAATGAGCCGCAAAATCACCATCATGATAATAAAAGACAATAAAAAACCAGCGATAAACATCAACGGATTATCGTTTTTGGTTAAATCTTCTAAAAAATTGGTGAAAGCGGGGGCCATTTTAAAAGCGGCCAATAGTCCGATGGTAAAGGAAAGAATGGTAAAAACGGTCTTGATGATGCCGCGAGCGTAGCCCGTGTAGAACCCGATAGCGGCGAACAAAACGAAGATGATGTCTAAAGTCATGACTGTTTTGGTTGGTGACGAATGTAAAAATCGTAGGATTCGCCAAGTTTTCTCTCACCAAATATAAGGACTTCGTTCTATAAAAGAAGATTTATTAGACGAATACCGCTAATTTATTAGATAGGAAATGGTAGATACTGGCGTAATCATTGGCTTAACTAGTCACTAATTAACCAATCACAAGTCACTAAATTAATGAGAATCTCTGGTTACTTCACTTCCCGACTTTCCTCTCAAAAACTTTAAGTCTCCACCCAAGTGTGCTTCTTCCACTTCCTGGATAAAAAGGTGCACATAGCCACGGTCGTAGCCCAAATCTTCCGCTTGCCAAACCGCTCGCCGTTTCGCTAACTCCGCTTCGGAGACTTTCAAATTTAGACTGCGGTTGGGAACATCTACTTCGATGATGTCGCCGTTTTGCACTAAAGCTAAATTGCCACCCGCTGCCGATTCGGGAGAGACGTGCAAGAAAACCGTACCGAAAGCCGTACCGCTCATCCGTCCATCCGAAATTCGTACCATATCCGTTACGCCTTGGTCCAATAGTTTTTTGGGAATGGCCATATTACCCACTTCGGGCATTCCTGGATAGCCTTTGAGTCCAACGTTTTTAAGGACTAAAACGTCACTCGGAGAGGCGTCCAAATTGGGGTCATTTATCTTTTCGTGGTATTCTTCAATGTTTTCAAAAACTAAAGCTTTACCTGTATGAACCATCAACTCGGCCGTAGCGGCGGAGGGTTTAATGATAGCACCGTTTTGACAAAGGTTACCGTAAACGACGGCGATGCCCGATGCTTCTTGAAACGGTTCGGCGTGTGTCGCAATGATTGCTCGGTTGTAACATTCGGCATCGACGCAGTTATCACCGAGTGATTTTCCATTGACGGTGATGGCATTTCGGTGAAGTAAGCTATCTAGTTCTTTAATCACGGCGGGTAAGCCTCCTGCGTAGTAAAAATCCTCCATAAAGTATTTACCAGAAGGCTGTAAATTGGCCAGTAAAGGAACGTTACTACCCAACCGGTCGAAATCGTCTAGCGTCAAATTAATGCCCACTCGACCCGCAATGGCGAGTAAATGTACCACGAAATTGGTAGAACCACCAATGGCGGCATTGAGCATAATAGCATTTTCAAAGGCCTCTTTGGTCAATATTTTGGACATGGTTAAATCCTCCTTTACCATTTCGACGATGCGCCGTCCGCTCAGTTGCGCCATCACTTTTCGACGAGAATCGGCGGCGGGAATGGCCGCATTTTCGGGTAGAGACATTCCCAAAGACTCAACCATACAGGCCATCGTTGAAGCAGTACCCATAACGGCGCAGTGACCTCGACTGCGGGCCATACAGCTTTCCGCAAAGCGAAACTCCGCCTGCGTCATTCGACCCGCTCGGCTATCTTCACTCCAGCGCCAAACGTCGCTCGTAGCTACGTCCTTACCTCGAAACTTTCCCGTTAACATGGGGCCGCCCGAAACGGCAATCGTCGGTAAATCTACGCTCGCAGCGCCCATTAATGTAGCAGGCGTGGTTTTGTCGCAACCAACCAATAACACTACGCCGTCCATCGGGTTCGCTCTAATGGATTCTTCTGTGTCCATACTCATCAAATTGCGGTAGAGCATGGCGGTGGGCTTAATTAGGGTTTCGCCTAGTGACATCACGGGGAACTCTAGTGGAAAACCACCCGCTTCCCAAACACCCTTTTTGACCGATTCTGCCAGCTCTCGAAAATGAGCGTTACACGGCGTAAATTCTGACCAAGTATTACAAATGCCAATGACTGGTTTGCCATTAAATTCGTCGTCGGGAATCCCTTGATTTTTCATCCATGCTCGGTAGATAAAACCGTCTTTTCCTTCTTTGCCAAACCATTGCTGACTGCGGTACTTTTTCATTTTGTCTTGTTGTTATTATTCTAGATGCTAGTTACTGGTTTCTGGTCACTAGTCACCAATCACTAGTCACTCAATCCCAATATCTGCGCTTCTAAATACTGATGAATTGCTTCTTTAGAAGTCGATTCGTCGAATTGTACGGGCTGACCGAAAGATACACATAAATCGGTTCCTTTCTCTTTAAACTTTAATCCTTTTTTGTCGAAAGCCTCGTTGAAGCCGCTCAATTTGACGGGAACAACGATGGGCCGAAAGGATTTAATTAGGTTAGCCGTCCCCTTGCGAACGGGTGCATCGGGTGTAGTTGTTCCTTGCGGAAAATTAATCACCCAACCGTGACTGAGCGCCGCTTTAATCTTAGCAGGCGCTCGAAAATCAGCACTTCGCTGCACATCTTTGCCTGCACTCCGCCACGACCTTTTTACCAAAACGGCTCCCGCATAGGAAAATATTTTGGGCAATAAACCGTCATTCTTCATGGTTTCTTCGGCGGCAATATAATAAGACCGTACCCTTGGCATTAATAAGTAGATGGGCCATTTGATATTTTTTAGTCGCCATTTATCGCTACTAAAAATATGATTGAGCGCAAAAACGTCGGCAAAGTAGGTCTGGTGATTAGAGACAAAAAGTACGTTTTGCCGAGGTAGGGTCCTCAAAACTTCCATACCCTCTACTTGCATTTTATTGACAATATTGAGTCGGCGATAGGTAGCGATTCCAATGATACTCGTCAAGGCTCGCTTCAATAAGATTAAATTGCCAAAGGGGTCTTTGATTCTTCGTCCTAATTTGGTTCTCGGCGGTTTTTTCTTTAATGGTTTTAGGCGGAATTTTCTTTTGGTTCGCTTTTTAGAAAGCTCAGTCATACACTAATGTTTTTGTTAGAAGTTGGATGGTAATGTTAGAACAAAGATAACTAGAAACGGCTCTTTGCAAGCAGTATTTCCAGTAGAAAGACCTACTGACTACAAATTTCCCTAAACTTTATATAACTGTAGCTGTTTTATTGGTTTTAAATTGACAAGGGTATTTAATAGTAACCATTAGTAATCAATCGTAATTATTTAGAATAGAGAGTAGGGAACAGGGAGCAGAGACTTAAACTGTTGACATCTGTGGACAAAATCGAAATTCTGTTGGATTTCCTCGCAAATTAAGTCTCTATTCTCTCAATGTAATAGCTTACCCCGATTTTCATCGGGGCTCTCTTTTCTCTATTCTGAATAAAAATCAATCAACAAGAAATAAATGAGTCAGCCCAAAACACTCGGCGAATTAAAAGCAACTGGTTATCAATCACGTTCCATCAAGGAAGAATTACGTGAAAATCTAATCCAAAAAATAAGCAAAAAAGAAAAGGTTTTTAAAGGAATCATTGGTTTCGATGATACGGTCATTCCTGACCTAGAGCGAGCGATTTTGTCTCGACATAACGTCCTTTTATTAGGACTCCGTGGACAGGCGAAAACTCGTTTAGCTAGACTCATGGTTCAGTTATTGGACGAATACATGCCTATCATAGCTGGAAGTGAACTGAACGATGACCCTTTGAATCCAATCTCTAAGGCAGCTATCGACTTGGTAGCCGAACATGGTGATAATACCCCTATCGAATGGGTGCATCGAGACGAGCGATACGTGGAAAAATTGGCTACGCCCGACGTAAGTATTGCCGATTTAGTGGGGGATGTGGACCCCATCAAAGCCGCTACTTTGAAATTGCCCTATTCGGACGAACGAGTGATTCATTTTGGGCTGATTCCGAGGTCACACCGTTGTATTTTTGTTATCAACGAATTGCCCGATTTGCAGGCGAGAATTCAGGTGTCTTTGTTCAATATGCTGCAAGAAGGAGATATGCAGATTCGGGGCTTCAAGCTACGCTTGCCACTAGATATTCAGTTCATTTTTACGGCTAACCCCGAAGATTATACTAATCGAGGAAGTATTATTACACCTTTGAAAGATAGAATTGAAAGTCAGATTCTGACGCACTATCCCAAAGAGATTGCTATTGCTCGAAGCATTACGGAACAGGAAGCGGCCACTACTAAAGCGCAAGCTGCCGTTCGAGTCCCCGAACTACTGAAAATTTTACTCGAACGGATTGCTTTCGAAGCTAGGGAAAGTGAGTTTATCGACGAAAAGAGTGGTGTCTCTGCTCGGTTAAGTATTTCGGCCTACGAAAATTTAGTTTCTGCCGCCGAACGGCGAATGTTGATTAACAAGGATAAAAAGACGACGGCTCGAATCACCGATTTCTGGGGTATCGTTCCCGCCATTACTGGGAAAGTAGAACTGGTTTACGAAGGGGAACAAGAAGGCCCGTACAGCGTAGCCATGCACCTAATCGGTGGAGCCATCAAAAAAGAATTTTTAGAACTTTTCCCTAATCCAGAAAAACTGAAACGCGGCCGAGAAAAAGACCCTTACGGTACTATTCGAGCGTGGTTTTCGGGTGGAAATACCGTGGATTTATTAAACGATGAGAACGATAGTAACTACAAAAAATCGCTGGACAAAGTAGCGGGGCTGCGGAAGATTGTTGAACACGAAGACGTGCCCAAAGAAGATGTCTATACGTATATGGAGTTAGTACTACACGGTCTGGCGGAGTTCAATGTGATAAATAAAGACTACATCGAATCGCAATTTACTTTTCACGACTATTTGGCGAATATGTTGGGTGGTGGATTAGATGATGATTAGTTAGTTATTGGTTATTCGTTTGGGCGTTGACCGTTTAACGCTTAGACGAATAACAAATAACGGATAACAAATAACTAAGAACCCCTACAAAAATGCTGCGCCAAAAACCCCCGCACTATCCCCCAATTTAGGCTTTAAAAAAGGCGTTTCTAGTCGATGATTGAAAATATGTTTTTTCACTACTTCCAAGCCTTCTGTGTAAAGTAAGTCGATATTACCAACGCCACCCCCCAATACAACCGCATCAGGGTCTAAAATATTGATGACATTGGACATCGCTTTCCCAAAAAAGTTAAGTAATCGTTGAACGGTTAGCGTAGCTGCTTCGTCCTTGCCCGCTTTGTGTAAATCTACGATTTTAGGTAATTTCATCTCTTTACCCGTGACGGAATGATAATATCTTTCTAGCGCAATACCCGAAAAAATAGTTTCGTTACAACCCGTATTACCACAATAGCAAGCCCCTCCCGATTCGTCTAAAAAGTTATGTCCCCATTCGCCCGCAATACCCTGTTTGCCACTTCGAACCTTTCCATTAATGACCACACCGCCACCAACGCCTGTACCGAGAATGACGCCAAAGACGACCTCTGCATTGGGAACGTGTTCCCTTACAGCGCCCATTTGCGTTTCAGCAATAGCGAAACAGTTGGCGTCGTTGGCCAACACGACGGGAACGTTTAGGGCGTTTTCTAAGTCCTGTTGCAACGGCATTCCGTTGAGAACTACCGTATTACTATTCTTTATTAATTGGGAAGAAGGCTCTAAAGTACCTGGATGACCGATGCCGATTTTTTGCGGCCGAATGCCGACTTCCACGGATAATACCTCGATTACTTTAGAGATTTGATTAAGGACGTGTTCGTAGCCCTTTTCCCGTTCGGTGGGTACTCGGATTCGCTTCAAAACGTTCGGCGAGTCTCTATCTTCTAAGACAACTCCCTCTATTTTAGTGCCGCCAAGGTCTATGCCCCATAATGGTCCCATGTATGTATGTGTTTATTGTTGTGGTTGTGTAGAAAGTCAACAAATCAAATCATTTGTGTAATTAAAATGAAAATTGCTGGATGGCTATATTGTTAAATGGTTATACCCGCCCGACTGCCGCTAGGCGGGCTGGTTGTTGTAAGACAAAGTGTTACAAGAATCGTATAACAATAAAACCATATAGCCATTATTTCAGTTATACATTCAAATTTAGTTTATTGATACCCTTTTTACACAACCCCGTTACTTTATTGGATAAGGCGAATAAGGATGACTACATGGTAAAACGAATGCTACTTCGCAACGGAAGCCTTGGTTTGACGACCAACTTGCATCATCATATACGTCTCAAAAATGGTAAAAATAAGATAAACTACGAAAAAGGGGAGGAGAAAAATTTTGGAGGAGGGATGAACGGTTTGGTAGTATCCAATCACTACAATTAGAGAAAGAAAAATTTTGCCGAACGTAGTGAACATCACCATGCCTGTAAAAAGCCCTTTATTACTACTCTTGGCTGTGAGTTCTCCCAAAAAGTACATCAAGAGGGTCAACAACATAAAAAGGCCAAGGCTAATAAACGAAAACGACAGGTATGGCTGCAACAGTGACCACTGGCAAAGTGCATAGAGCAGGATTGCAGTGCCGACCGATAGGAGGGTAAACGTTTTTAAAAAGGAAGAACGAGTCAAATTATAAGAGGTCTTTAAGCGTCGAATACAGCGCAACGGGTAAGGCAATGATGGTACACAAAGCGGTTAGGTAAGGCGTTTCCATAGCAAAATGCTCATCTAGCTTTTGGCCAATAAAAACGGCTACGGCTAAGATAAGCGCAATTTGAAACGCCATACCCGAGTACTTTAGGACATCGTTGGGATTCCTTTTCTTAGGCGGTGACTTTTCCGTTGGTTTTTTTGACAATATTCTTATTTACTTTAAGTTGGTTAGCGCCATTTTTGGTATCGGGCGTATTACGCTTAATGGCGGCGTTGATAACAGCCCCTTGCTGCACAATTAATTTATCGTAGGCGGCGTCGCCGTTGATGATAGCGGTTTCTTTCAAGGAAAGGGTTTCTTGGACCATCAAATTACCATCGAAACGTCCTTCGATGACGGCGTTGACGCACTTTATTTCTCCTTCTACCACACCCGTTGGGCCAATAATCACTTTTGCGCCGCAATCTAAAGTACCTTCAATTTTACCGTCCACCCGAATGTCACTTTCGGCGTGAATGTCTCCTTTAATAGAAGTTCCTTTGACTAAGGTATTCAGAGAACCGCTTCTTGGCGCATTGGAGGAAGGAAGATTGCTACTATTGGTTTCTCTGTTTTTTTTATTTCCAAACATGATGAAATTGTTGTTTTTGTTACTAAAAGAAAACTTATAACCACGACTACTTATCGACCAAGTAGGCAGGTATCAAGATGTCTTTTATAGTTTTCTCATTAAGAGCTGGGTGAGGCGATTGCGTTACTGTCTGGGGGAATAATAAACGAGTTTATATGTTACATTTCGAGTGTCTTAAATCTCCATTTTAAAAGAAAAATAGATACCTAAATGTATTGTCCTTTAATGATTGCTTGCTCTTTGTACTCTTATCAGGCTGTCGATTCCTGGTATGTCGTTTATCAAAAATGAAATAGTTCAGTACAAATATACAAAAATACCCTACTTTTAGTGGTTAAAAGTAGCATATTTCTCTTTTCTGTCTGTTTTTTACCATTTCCGAATGCTTCGCTTTCTCTTTTACTTGCTTATCAAACCACTTTCTTACTTACCATTTAGTGTACTTTATCGAGTATCAGATGCGTTGTATATTTTGGTCTATTACGTCGGTCGCTATCGTCGGACAGTGGTGTTTACTAATTTAAAAAATGCCTTTCCGCAAAAAAGTCAAGCAGATATTGCCGTAATTGCGAAAAGGTTCTATCGACATTTTTGTGACTTAATGGTAGAAGCACTTAAAATGTTCACTATTTCCGAAAAGGAACTGCGCCGCCGTTGTCAAATCCTCAATCCCGAATTAATGGAAACCTACGCTCGAAGAGGAAAAAATTTAATTATTCCAGCGGGTCATTACAATAACTGGGAGATGGCTGCTACGGCCAGTAATCAGCAAATCCCTCACCAATCTATTGGTATCTATGCGCCGCTGAAGAATGAACTGATGAATGAAGAAATTCGAAAATCAAGGGAAAGATTTGGCTTAGCTCTTTGGCCAAGAAAAGAAGTAAAAAAGCAATTTGCTAACACAACTAATGAATTAATCGCTGTCCTCTTCGGCGCTGACCAATCTCCTAATTCTAGTCGAACCGCCTATTGGACTACCTTCTTGAATCAAGAGACGGGCGTAATGATTGGTTCCGAAAAATATGCAAAACAATATGACTATCCCGTTGTTTTTGGAAAAGTAGTAAAGGTGAAACGTGGGTACTACACCTTCGAATTTATTCCCATTGAAGACCATCCTCGAATGACTTCCTACGGGGAAATTACCGAAAAATATACTCGGCTGTTAGAGTCGATTATTATCGAAAATCCGCAGTATTGGCTTTGGTCGCATCGACGGTGGAAACGAAAAAAGCCAGTTTTAAAAAATGGTAAATGATGAAGGTATCCCGACTCTCCAGAGTCGAAATCAACTAACTTGACTCTCTAGAGCCGAACATTTTAGTTTTCCATACATAAAGTGCCATACAAAGAAATCGAATAATGAAGGTTAACTTACTGAGCAGAGAAGAGATTGATAAAAGTAAATGGAATAGTTGTGTGCATTTTGCCAACAATGGAAATGTGTTTGGGTACAAATGGTATTTGGACGCCATTACCAAGGACTGGGAAGGTTTAGTGGAAGAAGGCTATGGTTCGGTTTTTCCTTTGATTTGGAAAAAGAATTGGTGGGGCAGTAAGAAAATCTACCAACCCGAATTGATGCTAGAAGGGGGGATATACTCCGAAAATATTTTGTCGGCGCCCCGTATTAGAAGTTTCATCGAAGCTATTCCGAAGAAATACAAATCTTTCAATATCCACATTTCCAATCAAGCTAAAGTACCTAGCGATTTGGGACTAAAATTGGATAAGAAGACCCGTCGTCAGTTGATTCTTAATCAATCCTACGAAGGACTTTCCGATAACTTTACGGAACAGTTCAAGTCTCAATTGGTAAAAGCGCAAGCCAATCAACTCCAACCCGCTTCTAACCTTAAGCCCGAACGAGTCGTCGATTTTTATAAAGCCCACGCTGCTGATTATAAAAAAGACCACTACTTTGCCTATTTGCGCATTATGTACAATGCCATGCACCGAGGTTGGGGCTTCGCTAACGGCATTAACAATCGAAACGGAGATTTATTAGCCGTTGTCTTTTTTATTTATAGCCATGGGAAAATTCTCATTTTGCTACCCGTCAACTCACTAGAAGGTCAGCAAAAAGGGGCGATGGAATTGCTGTTGAGTATGATTCTGCAAACGCACGCTAATAAGCCCGTTGTTTTAGATTTTAATGGTTTTGCCGACATTGGGTTAGGTAGCCAAGAACAGGTTTTCTATCAAGTTTCCTCTTAATAAAGTAGTTCCAACTAACCCACCGCTAAGTAATAAACTCGACGCCAACGCAGCAACCGCTTTCCAATTGGAAGAAGCAACACGTTCTTCTGGATAGGGAATCGAACGGTTGAGTTGATTTGGGTGAAAAACGCCGCAGATTTTCCCGCTATTTTTTTCGTAAAAACGAATAATCTGTCGGTCGGACATTTTACGAAAATCAACGATGGTTTTTTCGAAACCTCCACAGAATTTTCCGCCTTTCACAACGGGCATTTGCTGAAAGTTTTCTTCACAAGGAGTCGGTATATGAATGGATAAAGTTTTCTTTTGAGTAGGCATAATTCCAGATTTTTTTAAAGTTCTTGGGAATGAATACGCTACAAAGACGATGTGATTGGAAGGATTACAAAAAAGGGAAAGAAAATTTGTGAAAGTAAAATTGCTCCGTATCAAAAAAATCTTTTTCTGTCCCTGCTAAACCTAGTATCTTTACATACGTTTTTAGTTTAAACTAATTGGAATTGAGAACAGGGAATAGAGACTTAATCCACTAACAGATAAAAATTAGGTTGAAGATTTTTTAGGGCTTCTTACTAGATTTACGTCTATTTTTTTGTTCTACATACAACAACTAGTCAAAAGTAGATATTCAGCAAATGGCAACGCCAAAAACAGTCGCATTTCATACCCTCGGTTGTAAGTTAAATTATTCGGAAACTTCCGCTATTGCTCGCCAATTTGAAGGAGCGGGGTACACTGCCGTCAAGTTTCAAGAAGGCGCCAATATTTACGTCATCAATACTTGTTCGGTGACGGACTTTGCCGATAGGAAATGTCGAAAAATTGTTCGGCAGGCACTGCGTCACTCACCCGATGCCTACGTGGTTGTTACGGGCTGCTATGCTCAGTTGAAGCCACAAGAAATTTCTGAAATCCCGGGAGTAGATTTAGTATTAGGAGCAGCAGAAAAATTTAAAATCCTTAATTACGTCGATGATATTTCCAAAGCACCAGGCAAAGGCATGGTTAGTGCGGGGGAAATTAAGGAAGCGAATACCTTCAAAGATGCTTTTTCTTTTGGTGACCGAACGCGGTCTTTCTTAAAAGTGCAGGATGGCTGCGATTATAAATGTACGTTCTGTACGATTCCGTTGGCGCGAGGAAAGAGTCGGAGCGACGAAGTAGCTAGTGTAGTCGAAAATGCCGAAAAAATAGCGGCAATGGGCGTTAGAGAAATTGTTCTAACGGGCGTGAACATCGGTGATTTTGGCAATGGAACTTCCGTTATCGAGGGCGAACGGCCCAAAAAAGAAGCACTTTTCATTGATTTAATCAAAGAACTGGACAAAGTAGCGGGCATTGACCGCTTTCGTATTTCTTCAATTGAACCCAATCTTTGCACGGACGAAATCATTGAATTTGTTGCCCAATCCCAACGGTTCGTACCGCATTTTCACATTCCACTACAATCGGGAAATAACAAACAACTACGGCAAATGCGCCGCCGCTACAAGCGAGAACTATACGCCAACCGAGTTGCTAAAATTAAGAAATTGATGCCGCATTGCTGCATCGGTGTAGATGTAATTGTAGGCTTTCCCGGGGAAACGGACGAAGATTTCAAAGAGACGTATAATTTTATTAATAACTTAGACATTTCTTATCTCCACGTTTTCACCTATTCCGAACGACCAAATACACCCGCTATGGAGATGAAAAATGTAGTTCCTATTCACGTGAGACGAGAGCGAAACGAAATACTTAGAATCCTTTCGGAAAAAAAGAAACGTCATTTTTATAATCAGTTTATTGGCCAAGAGCGAACGGCTCTATTCGAAGTCTCAAAGAATAAAGACTTGATGAGTGGTTTCACGGATAATTATCTAAAAATTGAGTTACCCTATCAACCTGAAATGATTAATGAATTGGGTAAAGTCCGCCTAGAAACAATAAACGAACAAGGAAACTTTTCTGCTCAATTGACAACAGCAATTGAGCAGCCCAATGCTATTAGGTAATAAGTTACAAACCGTTAGTATTCGAGATGGTAAATTCTTAATGCAGGTCGGGAGACCTGCGGATGTAGGGTTGGTGTTTAAGATTTAGCGTGTTTGACATTCTCGTGATTATAAGGGCAATGCCGACATTTGCTACCACAGCAAAAACCTCGTTTTAGGTGATGTTGCTCAGTCATCACCATGAGGCCATTTTCAAAATAAAAATCTGCATCTTTTTTCGTTTGAGTGTGTTCACTAGATTTATTTTTAACAGTCTTATTTTTTGACATATTGCGAGAGAAGATTTGTTACTACTTACAGAGGTATGAACTTTAATATTTTTTGCACTTCTTCCCGCTCCTCTGGTCGATTCACATTCATCAAACTTTTCGGGTCGGGCGCATCCAACAGGTGAACATTAGAATTAATCAATACTTTTCTAGGACAGGAGTATCCCTGCGTCAAAAATTGCAGCAAAACGGGATAACTTTTAGGTTCCCAAATACAGATAAGTGGTTCGGGAAATTCGGTAACGGGACTATTGAAAGCGGTCGCAACCGCCGAGGCATTCCTAGCGTCAACCAAAGTTTTTAAAGTAGCTTGATTGAGCAGTGGTAAATCACAGGCAACGACCAACCAAGCCGCATTGGGTGCTTGCCGAAAAGCCGAAGCAATGGCTCCAAAGGGACCTAAACCACTGAACGTATCTTCGAGGAAAGGATAATCACTAATTTCACCTTGAGAGGTTCGAACGGATAGAAAAGTTTGTTTACAAACAGTGCTTAATAAATCCGCCATGTATTCCCGCTGGGGCTTACCGTGATAGTCAATAAGTCCCTTGTTTTGCCCCATTCGCTGACTTTTTCCTCCCGCTAGCACTAAGCCGTAAAGTGGCGGTAGATTATCCACTAATGATTGCCGTACAAAGTCAATGATTTTTTCCGTATCGGATAGATTTAAGGTAGGAATTGTGGATAAATTGGGTAAATGGGGTCGTAAATAATCGGGGATTCGGTCAGCCGCTTCCGCCATCAATATCAATCCAACATCCGTTAAACGGTCTAATTTTTTAGCTAAAGATTTTTCCTTTTTGGGGTCAATAACTACGATTTGGCGTTTGGCTTGAAAGTGATTGCCGTTCACCAAGACCAAATCAGATTCGTTGAAAAATTGCCGAAACTGGTAAGTATCTAATTGGCTATTGCTCTCAAAACGATGGTGGGTTATTTTGTCCGTATATTCTACCGAAGCACCCAAATGGATGGCCGTTTTTTTAGTAATAGCCGGGCCGTCAGCACTTTGATGGTCTGCGTCCACGTAGCTAACTTGGTACGTTGGTGCTAGGTTCTGCGTTATTGTATAGGCCAATTGCTGAATACTCCCGCAGGGCGTACCGATAATGGCCCATTCTTGACGGCCAAAAAAGCCCAAATTAGGTTTCGCTAATTTGGCATGCTTTTGATGTTTTTTTTGTGCCATACTATATTTTCCTTATCCTTCGACAAACAAAGCGGAAATTGACCGATGTTCGTGTGTATTCCGAATAGCTTTTGAAAAAAGTTTCGCCGTCGAAAGCACCTTGATTTTCTTGGATTTACTTTTCAGTGGAATCGTATCGCAAACGATTAGTTCCTTTAGTTTTGACTTTTCGATATTCTTGTAAGCATCACCCGATAAAACGGGATGCGTACAAAGTGCTCGTACGCTTTTGGCACCTTTATCCATAATAATATCAGCTGCTCGACAAAGGGTACCCGCCGTATCAACGATGTCATCCACTAGAATTACTTCCGCTCCTTTCACATCTCCAATCACGGTCATACCCGCAATTTCGTTCGCTCTTTTTCGATATTTATCACAAATAACTAGATTCCGCTCGAAAAATTTAGCGTAGGCTCTAGCTCTTTTTACGCCACCCACATCGGGCGAAGCGAACGTAACATTACTCAAATCTTGCTTCTCCAAATAAGGCATATAAATAGCCTCACTTTTCAAGTGGTCAACGGGAATATCGAAGAAACCTTGAATTTGGTCGGCGTGAAAATCCATGGTCATCACTCGATTGGCACCTGCCGTTTGGAGTAGATTCGCTATTAATTTAGCCGAAATTGGCACCCGCGGCTTGTCTTTACGGTCTTGGCGAGCATAGCCAAAGAAGGGAATCACAACCGTAATGTAGGCCGCCGATGCTCTCTTTGCCGCATCAATCATTAAAAATAGTTCCAGCATATTTTCTGCTGGCGCAAAAGTTGATTGCACCAAAAAAACGTAGCAACCTCTCACCGATTCTTGAATGACGGGCTGCATTTCACCGTCCTTGAATCGCTGTAATTTGTACTTGCCAAGTGGATGTCCGTAATGGTCAACGATGTCTTCTGCTAAATAGGTGGATTGTTTCCCAGAGAATATTTTTACCTCAACCATGAGTTGTTGGAATGTATTTTGGTGATGACGGTGCAGATATTCATCATTCCGCCAAATGAGTATTTTACATAAAACTTTAGCACAAAGTTAAGCAATTACGCTGCGTCGTTCTACTCTAAATGAACTTCTTCGTTGATTTATACCTAAAATCCGTTTTAAAAGATATTTTATCCCAAAAGAAACTTGACGAATTTAATAGTTAATCAAATGAATATCAAATATTTACAAAAGTAGAAACGTTTTTGAAAAATCATATTTCGTGTTTTTAAAAATATGTTTTTATCCAATAATTTTTCAAGCAAAGCGATAAAAATAAATTTATCATTTGTCGAGGATTTAGTTAAATAAACAGTTTATCCGTATGGGATTCAGTCCAGTGTTTTAGCTATCCCAAAAGCCTTCGGGACGACTCTAAAAAATGTTGAGGGTACACCGTTATTTTTATCTTACTATCAAGAAATAACTTTCTAGAAAGTACAATTACCTATTAAAGAGATTACATTCAACACCAGAAATACCTTTCCTAAAAAGTAAAAATAATGGGATGAGAAATAAAGCACTTCGTTAGCCGAGAAATAGGGGTAATTTGTCGAAGGAATCCTTTAAAAATGGGAATAAAACTTATTTTGCTACCAAATTATTAGAAGTATAGATAAACTAAAGTACTTCAAAAAATGGGAACAAAACACCCACCTGACTGATATTTTCATTGACTCGTTACCATAGACGTATCTAACGAGCAACAGGCTCGTTCGCCAGTTGGTATCAACTAGATGAAAAGTATAGCTAGCTAAAAAAATAAACCATGATTTTATTAAACCTCGGTGATTGGTGGGCAGCACTCAGTGGTGCTCAGCAAGTTTTTTGGGGCATATCCATTGTATTTAGTATTCTATTTCTGATTCAATTTGTATTTAGTCTAATCGGCTTGGACGCCGATGTAGAAACGGACGTTGATGTTGATTTTGATACGGACGGTGGCTTTGAGTTAGAAACTGATTTTGCGCTATTTTCCGTACGAAGTATTATCGCCTTTTTTACTTTTTTTGGTTGGACGGGAGTGCTTATTTTAAACAGCGGCGGAAGCGTAACAAAAGCACTTGGTTTTGCCACCTTAGCGGGTTTTGCGGCCATGCTGATGGTCAGTTATATGATTTACTTATTTTTCAAACTAAGCCAAGACGGAAACGTGGATGTCAACAATGCTTTGTTTAACACGGGTAAAGTATATTTGACCATTCCAGGACAAGAAGCGGGAGAAGGTAAAGTACATCTATTGATTGAAAATTCGATGCGAGAAATGAATGCCATCACCAAAAACGATAAACCATTGCCTACGGGTTCTTCGATTCGAGTAATAGAAGTAATTGACAATCGGCTGTTACTAGTCGAACCTGTTGAAACGCTCGAACTAGAATAAGCCATTAAGGACGAATCAGACAAGAACGAACTAAATACTAGACTTTATTCCAAATGGTTTAGTGGTTA
>JBCCQK010000136.1:0-16415 GCA_039024375.1 Bacteroidota bacterium | reverse complement strand
GTTTTACTTGCAATTAGCTGTACTTTTGAATCAACTTACACATACGAATACTTTATCATATTCACTTCATACCAAAACTTACCACCAAGCTATTTACTTAGCATCTAGCGGTCTATTTTAGGCTAGCTTTCTACACCAACACTATCATTTTTTGTTCCAAAACCGAGACAAGATTACTCGTTAGTCAACGAATACTACAAACGTCGTTGCTGCGATTAACACGATACTACTGACATTCATTCATCGTTTAGGGTTACAATCAACTAACGCTCCTAGCGTGGGGAACGAATAGTTGTAAAAACTCTGGTCTCAAACACATTTCGCATGAAAAAGCGATACACTAAAATAGTAAGTTGTTTACTGGCAGTCGCCAGTTTTACCAACTTAACTGCCCAAATATACCAAGTCCAACTAGCTGCTTTCCCCGAAGAAATTGCCCCCTCCTTCTTCGATTACACGGGATTTGAAACAGTATATGCCGACCAAGACCACCATAATTTTATTCGTTACAAACTGGGAGATTTTCATACAAAAGAAATGGCACTTGCCGTGCAGGAAACGGTACAGCGACAAGGATACGCCAATGCAATTATTCACGAATTGGCTCCTTCGCAGTATGCTTACGTTGAAGACGCTTACCAACTTCCACGTAGGCAAGTTATCAAAGAAGAACCACTGTATATTCGGTCGGTCGAATTTGGTGAGAGTGCGATGTACCTCTCTACGGAGTTAGTTGCGTTGCTAGAAGAATCGTTGGTAGTTATGAAGCAAAACCCCGATTTGAAATTGCGGATTGTGGGGCATACGAATGATAGAGGAACGCCAAGTAAAAATGGCACAATCGTCAATAAAAGAGCTAGAATGATTCAGAATTTTCTGTTGGCCAATGATATTCCTGCCTACCGCCTAAAAATGAATGTACGAGCGGAGCCGAGTCCACAGGTACACTTTGACGGTAAAAGAAAACGCTCGGTGAAGGATGCTAACCAGCGAATCACTCTAGCTCTGGTAGATTTGAAAGAAGAAATTGTAATCGATAATTTTCATGCTATAAAAGAAAACACACAGTCTCTAGCATCAAAACAACGATTAGTAACCGATTAAACGGGTACGTAAATAGTGGCTTTCATCTTAGTTAAAATCCCACTTTATTTTCTTTGATGAAATGCTAGCTTTAACCTTATGGAGTTTGACTTATGACCGCCCGAAAGGGCTGTCATAAGTTCCATACGGGCTACAAGACGAACTATTCATTTACTTAGTACGTCACTTTTACGGAAATATTTTTGGTCTCAGAAAGCGTCAAAGCTTGTTCGCTTTGAATATAAAATCCTTTGGCTACTTGGTAAAGAAGGGTTTGCTTAGATTGTGCTACGGCGTTGTCAATGCCTTTTTCGATGAGAATTTCTGCTACGGAATTATTGTCGAAATCGATAACTATTTTTTTAGTCTTCAAAGAGGCATCGAGCGATTCGTACTGAATTTGACGAAGTTCTTGACTGTCGCCAAAAATGCTATCTACTCGGTATTTATCGGACCAAGCGGGTCTATTAATATCAGATGCTACGAAAACGGCCAATTCGTTGTCAAAATTTAGTTGTGCTAACTGTTTTTGTTCAACGGCGCCGTTTATTTCGACGGTTTTTTGGAAACTGCTACGGGTGTTTAATTGCGCTTTCTCCTTTTCAAAAAAGCCTTTTAAATCAAAAAAAACATTGGGTGTTTGGTTCTGGTCAATGGGCGTAGCTTTCTGTTGACAAGCCAACAAGGTGAGTATTAAAAAAGTAAAAACAATAAGTAGGCGCATGAGTTTGCTGAGTTGTTTAGAGGGGAATCAATAAAAAATCTTCTTTAAGTGAAACTTAAAAATTAATCTGTGCCAATTTGGGTAAATTCTCAATAAGTGCTACCGATTGAGGGTTTACTAATTTGGAGTTCAAGGTGTTGGTCTTTGGCACTTTTGAATTTTAAATTTAGTATTTTAAATTTTAGATTTCATCAAGCGGTTAGCATCCATTTTTCGACTCCCCAAAAATGGCTTTTAACCAAACTCAATAAATCCCCCCAATTCGTGCCTGCCTACTTTGCTGGGCGGGCCATTTTTTGAAAAAATTGTTCGATGACTGTAAATCCTCTAACGTCAGAGAACTAATGAACTAATAATAAAGGTCTATTTAGTAAACGATGTTGAGAAAATTACACGCTAGCGTTCCACAGACTTTCTCTAGTCTGTGGAACCTTTTTATTTCTGGAAAAATAGTAGATTGTCTAACTAATTACTAGTCACCAATCACTAGTCACTAACTAAATTTTTACCGTCCATTTCATTGGGAACAGCTAAGCCCATCAACCCCAAAATCGTCGGTGCCACGTCTCCCAACTTACCGTCAGCAATTTTTCGACCATTAATGTGACTGCTAATAAAAAAACAAGGAACGGGATTCGTGGTATGGGCAGTATGCGGCGTTCCATCTTCATTAATCATAATATCCGAATTGCCGTGGTCAGCGATGACAATTCCTTCGTACCCGTTTTCTAAGGCTATCTCCATCAATTGACCCAAACAACTATCTACTGTCTCAGCGGCTTTCATGGCAGCGGCGAAGTCTCCCGTATGACCAACCATATCCGTATTCGCATAATTCAAACAGACAAAATCGGGTTGATGTTCTTGAATGTACTCGATTAGTTGTTCGGTTGCTTCCAATGCACTCATCTCAGGTTGCAGGTCGTAAGTAGCGACTTTAGGAGAAGGAATCACAATTCGATGTTCTCCTTCGAAAGTTGCTTCCCGACCCCCATTGAAGAAAAAAGTCACGTGTGGGTATTTTTCTGTTTCAGCGATTCTTACCTGCGTTTTTCCAGCATTGGCCAATACTTCTCCTAAGGTATTTTGGATATTATCTTTGGTGAATAATATGTCAATTCCCGTAAAACTCTCGTCGTAACGAGTCATGGTCAAGAATCGAAGCGGTAATTTTTTCATTCCGAAATCTGGCTTATCCTCCTGCGTCAAGACCGTTGTGATTTCTCTAGGACGGTCGGTTCGAAAATTGTAAAAAATGACGACATCGTCGGCTTGAATAGTCGCAACGGGCTCATTGTTGACCAAATTGATAATTGGCTTGATAAATTCGTCTGTTTCTCCCGCCTCGTATCGGTCAGACATCGTCTTCAGCACGTCCTCCGTTTTTTCCCCTTCACCGTTGACCATCGCATCGTAGGCCAATTTGATACGTTCCCATCTATTATCCCTGTCCATTGCGTAATAACGGCCCGTCACCGAAGCTATTTGTACAGATTGCTTAGCTATATGCGCCTTTAAATCTCTTAAATAGCCGAGTCCACCTTGCTGCGCCGTATCCCGCCCATCCATAAAAGCGTGGATAAAGACGTTTTTTAGGCCATTTTCTTGAGTAATATCACAGAGGGCTTTTAGGTGATTGATGTGAGAATGAACGCCTCCATCCGAAAGCAGTCCAATTAAATGAACCGATTTATCGTTAGCTTTGGCGTATGCTAGTCCTGCTAATAAGGTCTCATTAGTATTTAGTGTTTTTTCACGAATAGCCTTATTGATTCTCGCTAATTCTTGATAGACAACTCGCCCTGCTCCAATGTTCAAATGCCCTACTTCTGAGTTCCCCATTTGTCCCGCTGGCAATCCTACTTCTTCTCCGTAAGTGACTAGTTCTGTGTTGGGGTATTTTTTGTAGAGACTATCAACGTAAGGTGTACTGGCTTTTGCTAATGCACTTACTTCTGGATTTTGACCGTGTCCCCATCCGTCAAGAATGACTAATATTACTTTGTTTGAATCTGACATATTTTTTAGCTTTTGATTTTTCGTAACTGCTTAGCACTATTTTTACCATACAGTCCATACAGTTCATAGAGTCAATAAAGTTTTTTTCGAGCGGTAGCCTTGACTATTTTGTACTGTTTTGGCGTTTTCAATGTAGGTTGGTAAGTAGTTACGATTTTTCCGTAAAAGTAGTAGAAAATCCTTTTGGAAGCACGAGACTTAGTGTAAAAAATACACTAAATTTCTTGGTCAAAAGAAAACCTCCTACAAACGGCTGTTCGTAGGAGGTTTTTTATAAACTCCATTTCAAAGTGAAAGGGCAATTTTATCTATTCGCATCAAGGGTCTGCTTGACTTCGATAATTTCGTAGGCTTCGATGATGTCATCGACTTTGATGTCATTAAAGTTTTTGATAGTGATACCACACTCTAGACCAGCTTTCACTTCTTTGGCGTCGTCCTTGAATCGTTTCAAAGAAGAAATCTCACCGTGAATGCCTTCTTTCGTTGGATAAATGACAATACCGTTTCTAATCAATCGAATATGTGCATTTCGGGTGACTTTACCATCTTGTACATAACATCCCGCAACGGTACCCACTTTGCTAATTTTGTAGGTCTCTCGAACTTGAACTTCACCCATGACTTTCTCTTCCTTCGTCGGTTCGAGCATTCCTTCAATAGCAGAGCGAACTTCTTCGATAGCTTCGTAGATGATGGAATAAGTTTTGATTTCGACGCCCTCTTTTTCGGCCAGTTTTCTTGCTCCCAAAGATGGCCGCACTTGGAAACCAATGATAATGGCGTCCGAAGCAGACGCTAATAGGACATCCGATTCGATAATTTGGCCAACGGCTTTGTGAATAACGTTGACCTGAACCGTTTCGATAGACTGCTTAATTAAAGAATCCGATAGGGCTTCGATAGAACCGTCCACGTCCCCTTTCACAATCAAGTTTAGTTCCTTGAAGGTACCTAATGCTAATCGACGACCGATTTCATCCAAACTGATACGCTTGCTGGCTCGATTCGATTGCTCACGAGAAATTTGCGCTCTCTTTGCAGCAATCTGTCGAGTTTCTTGCTCGCTTTCCATTACACGGAACTTTTCTCCCGCTTGTGGAGCGCCACTGAGTCCTAAAATTAAAACTGGTGTCGCAGGACCTGCTTTCTTGATGCGTTCTCCACGCTCGTTGAACATGGCCTTGATTTTTCCCGAGTGTTCGCCCGCCACAACGGGGTCACCTATCTTCAAAGTACCCGTCTCCACTAATGCCTTAGAAACGTAACCTCGACCTTTGTCCAGAGAAGCTTCCAAAATAGCACCGATGGCCATTCGTTTGGGATTCGCTTGAAGTTCCAGTAGTTCTGCCTCCAATAATATTTTTTCTAACAAAAGGTCAACGTTGAGCCCCGTTTTAGCGGAAATATCTTGCGATTGAATCGGGCCCCCCCATTCTTCAATCAATAGATTCATTCCAGAAAGCTGTTGCTTTATACGGTCGGGAGAAGCCCCATCTTTATCAATCTTATTAATCGCAAAAATGATGGGAACGCCCGCTGCTTGTGCGTGACTAATTGCTTCTTTCGTTTGCGGCATAATGCTGTCGTCCGCCGCAATAATGATAACTGCAATGTCCGTCACTTTCGCTCCTCTCGCTCTCATTGCCGTAAACGCTTCGTGACCAGGTGTATCTAAGAAAGTGATTTTTTTCTTTTCTTCTCCCACTTTCACTTCGTAAGCACCGATGTGCTGGGTGATTCCTCCCGCTTCCCCGTCAGCTACATTAGCTTCTCTAATATAGTCTAGCAAAGAAGTTTTACCGTGGTCAACGTGTCCCATAACGGTAACGATGGGCGCTCGATGTTCTAAATCTTCGGGGTCATCAATGATTTCTTCTTCTTCGATGACTTGTTCCTCGGCAGAGATAAATTCGACTTCGTGGTCAAATTCCTCCGCTACCAATTCAATGATTTCGGCGTCTAATCGTTGGTTAATAGATACGATAACGCCTAAATTCATACAGGTTGTAATAACGTCCGTTACAGCCACATCCATCAAGCTCGCTAACTCAGAGACAGAGACAAACTCTGTTAACTGTAACTTTTCGTTGACGTTTTCTAATTCTTTAAGCTCTTGCTTTTCTCGTATATTCTCTCGTTTTTCTCTTCTTAGCTTCTGGCGCTTTTTACCGCCTCCACCTTGAAGGCGCGCCATTGTTGCTTTGATTTTCTCTTCGATTTCCTTTTGAGAAACTTCTTTTACTTCATCGTTGCGTTTACCGCGACGATTGTTTTGAGTGCCTCGACGATTGGTGTTTCGGCCACCACGACTACCTGCACCTTGACGTTGGTTGCCACCAGCAGCAGCAGACCCTCCCGTTTCTATCTTTTTACGTTTTCGTCTGCGCTTTTTGGGCGTAGTAGCATCGGACGAAGCGACGGGCTTTGGACCAGATTTGTCAGATGTGGATTTTGACCCTCCCGACGTTTGGCCGCTTTTCTTTTTCTTAGGTTTAGAGAATTTTCCAATATCTATTTTACCAAGAATTTTGGTACCTTTCAATTTGGGTGCTTCGGCCCGAATAACGCCTTTCTTTTTAATTGTTGGAGCAGCGGCTGGCTCATCCTGCGTTGAGGAGGCCTCTTTCTCCTGTTTGCGCTCTTCTTTCGGGGCGACTGGTGCTTCTTTCGGAACTTCTTTTTGCTTTGGAACCTCTTTTTGTACTTCTTTATCAGTCGCTGGAGTAGCAGGGACTTCTTCGGGCTGTGGCTCTTCCTTTTGAATAGGCTGCTCCTTTAGGCTTTCCTGTTTTTGAGGCTCCGCTTTAGCATTCTTTTTGGGCTTTTTAGCATCTAAGTTGATTTTGCCCAATATTTTCAATCTAGGAGCAGCAGCTTTAGTAGAAGGAACTTTTTCTTCGGGAACAATTGGTGCTACTGGAACAGTTTCTTCAACTACTTCCTTTTTTACAGGCGGTGGTGGAGGAGGGGCAGCAGCTTTTTTAATTGGTGGTGGTGGCGGCGGGGCAACTGGCGGTGGTGCGACCGTTTCTTTTCTGGTAGTCGGTCGAGTGCCAATTACTAGTTGATTCGCTTTTTCTTTGATAGCGAAAGACTCTTGAAATTCCTCGTGCAACTTTTGCTCCATCTCCTCGGTCACTCTGGCGATAGGTTTATCCTCTAACTCAAAGCCATTTCGGTTGAGAAATTCAACAATTGTAGTCGTACCTACGTTAAGTTCTTTTGCTACTTTAATTAGACGTTTTGCCATTAAAATCCTTTTCCGCTCTTTTTATAAGTTACTTTTTGTTGATTCATACACAGCTCAAAAATCAAACTATTTCTGGGTAGCGTTGGTCGTATGAACTTTTAGCATCTATGCAATTTAGCCTTAGTGATTAAAAAGACCAAATCTTTATAGCCCTTTCTCCCCATTATCTTAAAATTGACGAGCGGCGTTACTAATATACTTTACAAAGTTACAGAATTCTTGTTGCTACTGCGGCTGTAATTGGAAAAAACCACTGAACAAAAGGGCTTTTTATTGGAATTAATGTAAAATTAATCTAATTAGTTCCCTGCTTGGACATTTTCCTTGGCCAATAACTTTAGGTAGCAAAGAATTTTAGTCTTTTGACAGACGCCAAAGAACTACATTTTACAGCGCACTTGTTTTGAAAATAGAAATAATCGAATTAGCCTAAATTAATCTTCGAATTCTGCTTCTAATACTCTTAATACCGAACCAATCGTTTCCTCTTCCAAATCCGTTCTCCGCACCAATTCCTTCACGCTTAATTCCAGCACACTTCGGGCCGTATCGCAACCGATGGCTTTCAACTCCTCAATAATCCAATCTTCGATTTCATCTGCAAATTCGTCCAAATCAACGTCATCCAATTCGGTCACATCGTTCTCTCGATAGACATCAATTTCGTATTCCGTCAACAGACTGGCCAGTTTAATATTCGTCCCCCCTTTTCCAATCGCTAAGGATACTTGGTCGGGCTTCAAATAGACAGAAGCTCGTTTTTCTTCGTTGTCGAGTTCAATAGTACTGACTCTAGCGGGAGTTAAGGCTCGTTGAATCAGTAACGATTCGTTATTAGTGAAATTAATAATGTCAATGTTCTCATTTTTCAATTCTCGAACAATTCCATGAATCCGAGAACCCTTCATACCTACACAAGCGCCAACGGGGTCAATTCGGTCGTCATAAGACTCGACGGCTACTTTTGCCCTTTCTCCTGGAATTCGGACGATGCGTTGAATGGTAATTAGGCCATCTTCTATTTCGGGTACTTCTTGTTCCAGCAACTTCGCTAGAAATTTATTATCCGTCCTGGACAAAACGACTACAGGTGTATTATTTTTCATTTCTACCTGCTTGATTACCCCCCTAACCATGTCTCCTTTCCGAAAATAGTCACCGTTAATCATTTCTTTTCTCGGTAGAATCAATTCGTTCCCCGTCGTATCATCCAGTACTAACAATTCTCGCTTCAAAATTTGGTGGACTTCGCATAGCACAATATCGCCCACTCGTTCCATGTATTTTTTGTAGATTTCATCTTTCTCCAGTTCCATAATTCTGGAAATGAGTGTTTGACGAGCGGCCATAATGGCTCTTCTACCAAAATCTTTTAATTGTAATTGCTCATAGCACTCTTCCCCAATTTCGTAATCTTCGTCGATACTCAACGCTTCCGAAATAGAAATCTGACTCGTATCATCTGTTACCTCTCCGTCGGGCACAATTTCTCTTACCCGCCACAATTCCAAGTCTCCCTTAGTCGTGTTCACAATCACATCAAAATTCTCATCAGAACCAAATTTCTTTTTTATCAAGGTTCTAAATACGTCCTCTAATACTCTAACCATTGTTGGACGGTCAATGTTCTTCCCTGCCTTAAATTCGGAGAAAGTATCAACGAGATTCATCATCGCTTTAAGATTTTATATATGCTTAATTCTTACCAATTTTATTTGAATACGGGCTTGATGACCGCTTTTTTGATTTCGTTGTAAGGAATTTCTCTGACCTCTGTTGTTCTGATTTTTTTCTTCTTTTCCTTCACGACTACTTTTTCTTCTACAAAACAGGCCGATTCGTTCGCATCAACCAATTTTCCTTCTAGTTTCTTTCGGCCATCTTCTAAAAAGTTGACCGCTAGTTTTCTACCAATGTTCTTTTTGTATTGCCGAACCAACGTTAGTGGACGGCTAATGCCTGGCGAGGAAACTTCGATAACGTATTTTTCACCGAGCCATTGATGTTCGTCGATATGGCTTTCTAAGTATCGACTAATCTGTTGGCACTTCGAAAGGGGTAGGGCTGTATCGCTATCAACAAAAACCTCCAACTTATTATTAGCGTGTAATTTTATTTCTACCACAAAAAAGTCAGAAAAATCTGCCTCTTGAAACTTTTCGTTGAGCAATGTTTCTATCTTTTGTTCTATCACGGCAACTACCTTTTTTCAAAAAAAAAATACTTCCAAAAAACAGAAAGAGGGAGCTAAATCGCTCCCTCTTTCTATTTTTTCGCTGTGTGACCGCAAATATACGGTTTTTTAATAAATAGGGCAAGTGTTAAGCGGCTTGTCCCTATTTTTCGGCAAGTGCTTTTATTTTGTCTTCTAGTTCGTATTCATCACCGGGCACGTAGCCGTTGTGGTGATAAACAACATTACCCGCTTGGTCCACTAGGAAGGTTTGAGGAATCGTTTGAAAGTTAAAAGCATTTTGTGCTTCCGTTTGTTCAGCCGTCAATATATTGTACTCCCAACCCTTGGCGGCTACCATGCCTGGAACGGTTGCCAACGCTCGTCGAGTATCAATCGAAATGGCAATCAACTCCATATCGTAATTTTCTTGCCAATCTTCGTAAATTTCAGCAATAGCATCTAATTCTTTTTTACAAGGCGCACACCAAGTAGCCCAAAAGCTAATGACTTTTATTTTACCATTATCACTCAAAACTGCTAGGTCTTTAGATTCACCTTGTAGCGTCTTAACGGACAAGTCGGGTAAAGTCTTCGTTTGCGCAGTTAGGGTAGAAGCGAATAGTGCAAATCCGAGTAGTAAGGTGACTTTTATCATTTTCATAAAAACACTTTTTTAAAATATTAAAATACTGAATACGTTTTTTTGACTTTTCGTTTCCTAAAAGTCACTGCAATATCTACTGATTTTGCTTCAAATACCCAATATTAACAATGTTTTAAAATTATCGGTTGTCCACGTAGTCTTTGTCCAAAGAGGGCTTTAAAATAAGCGGTAAGTTACTAGTACATTGGCGAACACGTTTCGAGGATTGCTAAATCCTTCTTCCGCTTCAATCATCAGTCGCTGTAAGCTCACCGAAATTTCAGTCATTAAACTAATTCTTTTGGTCAGACGATGGCTTATCTTAAGCAGGCCAGCGTGGTCGTAATCTTTGATATTGTAGGATTGGTCAAATTCTTGGTCGTTGAATTTCATCAGTAATGCCTTCACATCTACTGAGCCGTCCAACGTTCCATCTAATAATCGAGCGTATTGGTACCCTAATCCAAAGCGCCATTTTTTAGTGTGAAAGTTTATAGAAACAGGAATGTCTAAGTAGGTCATATTAAAACCTGCTTCCACATTTCCAGTGTACTTTACTCTGATGGGAAAAGGAAACCGTTGTCCAAAAATACCTCTTGCTGCGTCGTACTTGCCGCTAACGGGTGAGGTGAATTGGCTGCTTTTTTGGGCGTAAGCCGCACCAGCTGTAATAGAAAATTTTGGAAGGAAACGGTACGTCAGTTCTAGCCCTAGATTGGGACCAATACCGGGGCGTCCCGTCGCTCCTTCGGGAATATTTTTAGTAATGATTGGACTACCCGTCGTGAGGCCTGCTCTTAGGTTAAACTGTAAACGCCGTTGGTCTAGCTGAGAAAAAATATCGGTTAGCAAAAAAAAGCTGAACAGGATGATAGCTATGGTTCTAAGAAAATCGGTCTTGGTTGTCATTCTTTGTATTTTTAAAATAGGTGGTCAACGTTTGTTTATCACCGTAAAAATACCCAGCAGACAAAAAGACCAAAGAATTTACGAAGAGAGAAAACTGGCGGATTATAGCAGAAGGGAATATTTGAAAGACGTTTTCGTTAGAAAACGTGGAAAAGCTTTAGAATCGCACCGATAACTACAACGACTAATAGCCGATAGGCCCAAATACCTGCGCTTTCGTATTTGGACGCATACGTAGCCGTCAACCAGCCTCCAGCCGTTTGTCCAACGGCTAACAGACCACCCAAATACCAATCAATCATTCCTCGATATTGAAAAATGGCAACGGCTAAGATAGTATAAATAGTTACCACCGAAATTTTGACCGCGTTGCCATCAATAATGTTGTATTTGGCCACAAGTACCATCGCTGCTAGAAAAAAAACACCCATTCCCATTTGAATAAAGCCGCCGTAAAACCCTAATAGCAGAAAGATGGGAATGGTCACAACGAGTGGGAGTGCGTCGTCTGCGCTCGTTTTTTGCAACCAGCGTTTGGGCTTGATTAAAATGACGAAGAGCATTAAGACCATTAAATATTGGAAGACCGTCTTGAATTGGTCATTACTTACCCAAACGGCCACTAAAATGCCAATGATAGCGCCAATAATGGTAGGGATAGCGTAACGACTACTTTTTACTAGGTCTAGTTTTCCGTTTTTATAAAAAGCGAAGGTACCTGCCATGCCAGCAGAAAGTACGCCCAGCCGATTCGTACCATTCGCCATATTACCAGGTAAGCCCAATAATTCTGTAAGAATAGTCAGCGTAATCGCCGAGCCACTGCCCGCCAAAGTGTTGATAACGCCCGCAAAGAAACTCCCGACGATGGCAATACCATAATGATACCATTCTAATTCCATGGGTAATTAAATTCTAAAGTTTTTTGTGTAAGCCTATCTACCGTCAACTGTGTACCGTCCAACTAATTATCAATCAATAAATAATCGTAATGTACAAGTGCTTTTTTGCTCTTTTGACCGATGAAGGATTGCGCTTTTTCAACGCCGTATTGGGCAACACCGATGCCAATAGATTTGCCCGATTCGTTCACTATTTTAATAATGTCCCCTTTTTGAAAGGTTCCTTCAATTTTAGTTATGCCAATAGGTAAGAGACTAGATACTTTCTCCGCTGAGGTCAATACTTTGGCGGCTCCTTCGTTAATGTAAACGATTCCTTTTTCGGACAAATCGTTGAAGGCCATCCATTTTTTGATGTTCGAAGTACCCTTTTTAGCAAGAATTTTTGTACCAACAAAATCTCCCTTTACAATGTCTAACAGAACATTAGAGCGCTTTCCATTGGCAATAAAAGTAGTAATGCCTAGTCCAGATACTTTTTTAGAAATGCTAAATTTAGTATGCATGCCACCCCGTCCAAAGGAGGACTTGGAGGGCATGATGAACGATTGAATCGCTTTGTCGTCGGGGTCAATTATTGGAATGGTTTTGCTTTCGGGTTGGTCGGGGTGTCCATCCAAGATTCCATCGACTGTACTTAGAATCATCAAGGCGTCGGCATTCATCAAGGCGGCAATCAGTCCAGCTAATTCGTCGTTATCGGTAAACATCAACTCGTTGACCGAAATCACATCATTTTCGTTGACAATCGGAATCACATTATCTCGTAGAAGTGCTTGAAAACAGTTCTTCATGTTCAAGTAATGCGTTCGGTCTCGAAAGTCTTCCTTGGTGGCCAAGACCTGCGCACAGAATATTTGATGATTGGAAAAAAGACTATTGTACAGGTTCAATAGATGAATTTGGCCAATGGCCGAGTAAACTTGTCGCTGGACTACTTTGTTTAAATCTTTAGACAGTTGAATAGCAGAGCGACCCGCACCAACCGCACCCGAAGACACCAAAATAACTTCGATATTGCGTTGTTTTAAAGCGGCCATTTGGTCCACCAAGTGGCTGATGGCGGTGATGTCCAGTGCACCATTTTCTCTAGTAAGCACGTTCGTACCCAACTTCACTACGATTTTTTTGTAACTATCCATAAATCAATTAGGTGTTTTAGATTGTTTAATCTTGTAGTAAGGGAGTTCGCAAAAAATAACCTACACATCTTTCTAAAAATTTGAATTTTCTCTTCGTTGATTTTTTCTAAAATAACCCGTTATTCGTCAAAAAAATCGCCTTGATAAAATCCAAATTTTCTACGAAATCTTGCGTAGTTTATCTATTTCCTCATCCCTAAGAAGTAGGTTTATCAACTTCTTTTGCGAAATGGGCTGCTTTGAATTTTTCTAAATAAGCCAATGCACTGAGAGTAACATAGCGTAGTTGGCAACCACGTTCTAACCGTTTCTCTTATTTTAAAACTGAACGGCAAATTTTATCATTTATACGTTATCATCCTGCTTTTTGAAAAAATACTTTTTAAAAATCATAAAATTACTAACCTATGGCTTTTGATATTGATATGATACAAGCCCACTACGAGTCGTTGCCCGCAAAAATTGCAGCGGCCCGTAAAGAACTTGGTCATCCGCTTACGCTGACAGAGAAAATTCTGTATGCTCACCTTCACCAAGAATCTCCGTTGAAAAAATACAACAGGGGGAAAGACTACGTTTTCTTCGCTCCCGACCGCGTGGCGATGCAAGATGCAACAGCCCAGATGGCGCTGTTGCAATTTATGATGGCAGGCAAAGACAAAGTAGCTGTCCCTTCTACGGTTCATTGCGACCACTTGATTCAAGCAAAAGTTGGAGCGGATAAAGATTTGGCGATTGCTAACGATGTGAACGCTGAGGTGTACGATTTTTTGGCTTCCGTTTCTAATAAGTACGGTATTGGTTTTTGGAAACCAGGAGCGGGAATTATTCACCAAATTGTCTTGGAAAATTATGCTTTCCCGGGAGGAATGATGATTGGTACGGACTCGCACACGCCCAATGGTGCGGGACTTGGGATGTTGGCGATTGGTGTTGGTGGAGCGGATGCGGTCGATGTGATGGCGGATATGCCTTGGGAATTGAAAATGCCCAAAGTGATTGGTGTTAAGTTAACGGGCTATTTGAAAGGCTGGACTTCATCAAAAGATGTAATTTTGAAAGTGGCAGGTATATTGACGGTGAAAGGAGGAACGGGAGCCGTGGTAGAATACTTTGGCCCGGGCGCTAAAAGACTATCCTGTACAGGAAAAGGAACCATCGGAAATATGGGTGCAGAAATTGGCGCTACTACTTCTACCTTCGGCTACGATGCGGCCATGAGGCGCTATTTAAGAGCAACGGGCAGAGCTGATGTCGCAAGCTTAGCCGATAAGGTCAAGGAGCATCTGACGGGTGACCCTGAATGTTACAAAAACCCAGAAAAGTACTTTGACCAAGTTATTGAAATCAATTTGTCTGAGTTGGAGCCACATATCAATGGGCCCTACACACCAGATTTAGCGTGGCCCATTTCAAAGTTTGCTCAAGCAGTAAAAGAAAACGGTTATCCGCAAAAATTAGAAGTTGGATTGATTGGTTCTTGCACCAATTCTTCTTACGAAGATTTGTCGAGAGCGGCTTCTTTGGCCAAACAGGCGGTTGCCAAAAATTTAAAAACAAAATCGGAATTCACCGTTACGCCCGGTTCGGAACAGATTCGTTTCACGGTTGAAAGAGACGGGATTTTGGACGATTTTGAAAAAATGGGCGGTGTCGTTTTAGCTAATGCTTGTGGCCCTTGTATCGGCCAATGGGCACGACATACGGACGACCCCAGTCGGAAGAACTCTATCATCACTTCTTTCAATAGGAACTTTGCGAAGAGAAATGATGGAAATCCCAATACGCACGGTTTCGTTGCGTCGCCCGAAATTGTTACGGCGATGGCCATGGCGGGCGACTTAGGGTTCAACCCATTAACGGACACGTTGACGAGTGAGGATGGAAAACAAGTAAAGCTGGACCCGCCCGTTGGCGTTGAGTTGCCTCCAAAAGGTTTTGATGTAGAAGATGCGGGTTTCATTCCTCCGATAGAAGATGGAAGTGGAGTTGAAGTAATCGTGAAGCCAACTTCTAATCGTCTGCAACTATTAACGCCTTTCAAGCCGTTGTCGCAAGACCAAGTTAAAGATATGCGGGTGCTAATTAAGGCCAAAGGAAAATGTACGACTGACCATATCTCTATGGCAGGACCTTGGTTGAAGTTCCGTGGACACTTGGAAAATATTTCTCAGAACTGCTACATCGGTGCCATCAACGCTTTCAACGATTCTACGAATAACGTATTGAACGTGGAGACGGGCGAATTTGGCCCTGTTCCCGATACGGCTCTTTACTATCGAGACAATGGTATCGGACAGGTTATTTTTGGCGAGGAAAACCTAGGAGAAGGGTCTTCCAGAGAACACGCTGCGATGGAGCCCCGGTTTTTGGGTGTCCATGCGGTAATTGTCAAGTCTTTCGCACGGATTCACGAAACGAACTTGAAAAAGCAGGGAATGTTGGCGTTGACGTTTGTGGACCCCGCTTCCTACGATTTAGTTCGGCAAGACGATAAAGTGAGTATCACCAATTTCAACGATTTTGCACCTGGAAAGACCTTGACGGTCAAGCTAGACCACGCCGACGGTACGTCCGATTCTTTTGAAGTGAATCATACGTATAATGCCGCTCAAATCGATTGGGTACGAGCGGGTTCTGCTTTGAACAAAATTAGAGAAGAAATGGCAGCAGCGTAAAAGAATGATTTTCCGCTATTCTTTAAAATACAAAAGCCTTCGATGGACTACGGTCCGTTGGAGGCTTTTTCAATAGAATTTATGTCTCCACTTTTTAGATATATTGCCGCAAAGCTTAACAGTAAAATTTTACAGTTCTCTAGTCTTTCGGGTGGAGATATTTCAAGGGTCTATTTGCTAGAAACGAATCAGCAATCTTACGTATTGAAAGCGAATAGTTCTTCCGATGGTTTAGCCATGTTTGAAGCGGAAAAAGATGGTTTGGCGGCCATTGCGCTCACAAATACGATTCGAACCCCACAGATATACGAATATGGTCAGTTTGAAAGCACAGCGTATCTTTTGATGGAATACGTGCCGTCCAAACGACCCGATTCGGAAGATTTTGCCCGATTGGGGCATCAGCTAGGACAATTGCATCAAACTGCGCAAGTCCAATTTGGTTGGTCAAGAAATAATTTTATTGGCAGCTTGCCCCAAAGTAATTTAGGCCATCCCAATTGGCTTCATTTTTACCTAAAAGAACGCTTACAACCGCAATTCGAATTGGCGATTCGACGAAATTTACTCAATACGAGGGAAGTGCCATCGGAACAAATGCTCGTCAAAAAGGGGCGAGACTTATTCGAATCCATCCGACCTGCACTTTTACACGGTGATTTATGGGGCGGCAACTATCTGATTAACAAATATGGTATTCCTTACTTAATTGACCCCGCCGTTTACTACGGTCACGCCGAAGTTGATATAGCGATGTCTCGATTGTTCGGTGGATTTGCTGTCGATTTTTATAAGGCGTACCACGAAGTTTGTCCAGTAGCCGAAGGTATAAAACGGCGAGAAAACTGGTATCAATTATATTACCTTTTGGTGCATCTCAATTTAT
>JBCCQK010000135.1:0-16419 GCA_039024375.1 Bacteroidota bacterium | reverse complement strand
ACTATACCTGATTTATCGTATCGGATTGCTGCATAAAATGTACATTTATTTTTTCCGAATTACTAAAAGACTTTTTATATCTATTTAGAATAGAGAAAAGAGGCTCCGATGAAAATAGGGGCAGGCTATTTCATCGAGAGAATAGAGATGCGAATTTCAGATAAATCAACAAAAATCTTGATGATTATCTCATTTGTCAACGTTTCAAATCTCGACTCCCTATACCGCCCGAATGACGCAGTCGAGCCGGTCTCTACTCTAGGTTTTGGATAGTTACGATTTTACTTATGGGAAAAATGATAGTAAAACAGAACCCTCCGATTAATTCCCCTCACTTCGCCACGCTTTAAACTGATTAATCAACCCATTCGTAGAGCCATCGTGATTAGCAATCGGTGTATCATCTTCCAACTCTGGTAGAATCTGCTTCGCTAATAACTTGCCTAACTGCACGCCCCACTGGTCAAAACTAAAGATATTCCAGATGACGCCCTGAATAAAAATTTTGTGCTCGTACATCGCAATCAATCGACCTAGACTTTGTGGCGTAATTTTTTTGATTAAAATGGAGTTGGTCGGTCGATTTCCTTCGAAGACTTTAAAGGGAGCAAGTTCGGTAATTTCGCTTTCGGTCTTACCCGCTTTGCGTAAATCAGCTTCGACCGTACTTCTGTCCATTCCCATCATCAAGGCTTCGGTTTGGGCAAAAAAGTTAGACAATAAAATGGCGTGGTGGTCGCGAATTGGATTATGGCTGACGACAGGTGCAATAAAGTCGCAGGGAATCAACTTGGTCCCTTGATGAATCAATTGATAAAAGGCGTGCTGCCCGTTCGTGCCCGGTTCGCCCCATAAAATAGGCCCCGTCTGATAGTCCACTTTCTCCCCGTTTCTATCGACGTACTTGCCATTACTTTCCATGTTAACCTGCTGAAAATGCGCCGCAAATCGGTGTAAATACTGGTCGTAGGGTAGAATAGCTTCCGTCTCGGTACCGAAGAAATTATTATACCATACGCCAATTAGGGCTAACAGGACAGGCAAGTTTTTGTTAAAAGGCGTATTTTTAAAATGGTTATCCATGGAATGTAAGCCCTCTAACAAGCCTTGAAAGTTGTCGTAACCAATTGTACAAGCAATGGATAGTCCGATTGCCGACGACAGTGAGTAGCGACCGCCAACCCAATCCCAAAAAGGAAACATATTTTCGGGTGCGATACCGAAAGCTTTGACCGCCTCCGCATTGGTCGAAACCGCAACAAAATGGTCAGCAATGGCACTTTCATTGACGGCGTATTCCAAAAACCACGCTCTTGCCGTTTGGGCGTTAGTCATGGTTTCTTGCGTCGTAAAAGACTTAGAAGCGATAACAAAAAGCGTTGTTTCTTGAGAAAGATTTTTCAACGTTTCCGCAATGTGTGAACCGTCCACGTTGGACACATAATGCACTTTTATATTGGGATGCCAGTAGGGCTTCAAGGCTTCCGTGGTCATTACCAAACCCAAATCCGACCCTCCAATGCCAATATTTACTATATCCGTAATCGGACTCCCTGTGTAGCCACGCAATTTTCCGTCTAGTAAGTCCGTCGAAAAATCGGCTATCTGTTGCAATACTTTATTTACCTCGGGCATTACATCGGCACCATCCATCACAATCGGGTCATTGGACTGATTGCGTAAAGCCACGTGTAAAACCGCCCGTTGCTCCGTTTCATTAATCGCCTCGCTGCTATACATTTGTTGAATAGCGTCCGCCAAATCCACTTCCTCGGCCAATTGTAATAATAAATCCAACGTCTCTTGGGTCAAGAGATTTTTGGAATAATCGACCAAAATATCCTCAAAGGTGGTTGAAAACTGCTCGAACCGCTGGGTATTTTGGGCAAAAAGGTCCTTCATCTGCACTTCTTCCACTTTAGCAAAATGAGCGGTTAGGGCTTGCCAAGCGGCTGTTTCGGTCGGATTGATTCTTTTTAACATACATTTATTTTTAGTAAGCGGTCTTTCTAGCTAGATATTTCTAAAAAATAGGGAACAAATTAATTCTCCTATAACGGTAAATAAATTTAGAATACTGCAACAAAAATCGGTTTTTTGCGCAATCTATGTCAGACATTCCTTTCAATAAACTCCGTTTACTCAACAATTAACGACGGGTTAATGAGAGGTTAACCTCAGGGCAGTTTATTTACAAGATGTTTTTCTTTTCTTACATTTGCGGTCAATTCTTAATTTTAGCGAAAGCCAAAAGAACGCAAAGAAAATAAAAATTGACAAATTGTAACCATTCAAAATAGAGAATAAGAATAGAGCGCAGAGTTTAGCGACATTGGCAGGTGAAGGTGAAATTGAAATAACTGCCACTTTACCTAGAAGATTGAAATCTCTACTCTCTCAACGAAGAGGTCTCTACTCTCTGTTCTAAATATTATGACAAATTTCTATAAAATATGAAATCTCTTAGAAAACCAGAAACATTGGCCGGTTGGTTGGTCTTTTTAATCGCTTTCATCGTTTATGCGCTAACGGTAGAACGCACGGGAAGTTTATGGGACTGCGGTGAATTCATCACAGGGGCCTACAAATTGGAAGTAGTACACCCACCCGGTGCCCCGATGTTTATCATTTTGGGAAGACTGTTTACGTGGATTGCCGAAATCGTTTCTAATGACCCCGCAGATATTGCCTTTGCGGTTAACCTGATGTCGGGTATGAGTTCGGCTTTTGCGGCTATGTTCGTTTGTTGGGCGACGATTACGCTGGGTAGATTAGCTTTAGTAGGCCGAGAAAGAGAAGCCGATACGGCCGAATCTTACGCTTTGGCGGGTTCGGGATTAGTAGCTGGACTAGCATCGGCCTTTTGCATATCTATTTGGTTTTCAGCGGTAGAAGGGGAAGTCTATGCGATGTCCACCATGTTTACGGCCATGACACTTTGGGCAGTGGTTAAATGGTATGGGTTACCCGATGCACATGACAACGATCGATGGTTGGTCTTTGCGATTTTTTCAGCAGGACTCTCGGCGGGCGTTCACTTGTTAAGCTTGTTGACCTTTCCAGCGTTGGCACTGTTTTATTACTTTAAAAAATACAAAAATACGACCTTCTTAGGCATGGCCGCCGCTGCGGGTATCGGATTAGTATTCATCGTTGTTATCCAAAAATTCATCATTTCTGGATTGCCAACTTTGTGGGCCTTGATGGATAGAATGGCCGTCAATAGCTTTGGCATGCCTTTCCATAGTGGACTATTGTTTGTTCTATTAATATTAGGTGGACTTATTTTCGGTGGATTGCGCTATGCCCACAAGAATCAAAATGGTTTAATTCAAAAACTCGTTGTTGCAATGAGTCTGGTCGTCATTGGCTTTTCCATATTCGGCGTCGTCGTCATCCGTGCCGATGCCAATACGCCGATTAATATGAACAATCCAAACGATGCGATGCGTTTGTTGCCCTATTTGAATCGGGAGCAATACGGCGAAAGACCGCTTTTGCGTGGGCCTAATTTCACGGCAGCGCCGTTGCGGGTGGAGGAAGAAGACCGCTATGGTAGGGTAGAAGACCGCTACGAAATTGTGGATAAAAAAATCTCCTACGTTTACGCCGATAAGGATAAAGTTTTGTTACCTAGAATGGGCGACGGTAGTCAAGGCCGACCAAGTCTCTACCGGCAGTGGGTTAACAAACCCGATGGCGAACCGACGATGGGTGATAACATCAAATTCATGTTTGCTTACCAATTTGGTTGGATGTACTATCGCTATTTCATGTGGAATTTTGCGGGGAAACAGAATGCCGAACAGGGCTATTATTCTTGGAACAAAAAGAGTGGACACTGGTTATCGGGCATCAAACCATTGGACGAAGCTCGACTCCACAATATGGACAAATTGCCAACGGCGATGGCGAAACACCAAGGAACGAATAAATACTATTTACTACCTCTGCTATTCGGTTTGCTAGGATTGTTCTTTCACGCCAAAAACCGAGGAAAAGATTTTATGGGGCTACTCGCTTTATTCATAATTACGGGTCTGGGAATTATCGTTTATTCGAATCAGCCACCGAACGAGCCACGAGAACGGGACTACGTATTAGTTGGTTCGTTTTTCACTTTTGCGATGTGGATAGGGATGGCCGTTCTAGCATTATTCGAAATGTATCGAGAGAGAGTGAAGAATAATCTGCCCGTCGGCGCATTGGCCGCCAGCGCAATTGTATTAGTTGCGCCTTTCTTGATGGGTTTCCAAAATTTCGACGATATGAGTCGAAGATACCACACGGGTGCTAGAGATTACGCTAATAACTTCCTACAATCGTGCGACGAAAATGCGATTATCTTTACCTATGGGGACAACGATACCTATCCGCTGTGGTACGCACAAGAAGTTGAAAATATTCGAAGAGACGTAAGAGTGGTGAACCTGAGCTTGATTGCGGTGGACTGGTATATCAACCAACTCAATCGAAAAGTGAACGATTCGCCACCTATTAAGTTATCGTTGACGCCCGATGCCATTCGAGGCTATAAACGGAACCAAGTGTTTGTGGACCCTTATAAAAACGGACCACGTATGAATCTGAAAGACGCCATTAAGTTTGTGGGCGAAGACCATCCCGTTCCTGTGAGTAGCGGTCGAACGTTGGAAAGTTACTTGCCGACCAGCAAGTTTTTGATTCCCGTTAATCGAAATTTGGTTCGACAAAATAACATCGTCCAAGATATGGAAAATGTGGTGGATGCTGTTGAATTCAGCGTTGACCGCAACTACGTTTTGAAAGGCGATTTGGCCGTAATGGACATCATTGCCAATAACGCTTGGGAACGTCCTATCTACTTCGCCGTAACTGTTCGTAATGAGTCGTTAATTGGTCTAGATGGTTATTTACAAATGGAAGGACTAGGCTTAAAATTGGTTCCCGTGGCAACGGGCAAGGACCCACTTGTTCCTGGCGTTTTGGGCAAAGGTCGAGTGGAACCCAACAAAGTGTACGACAATGTGATGAATAAATTCCGTTGGGGCAATTTTGATAAGTACGAAATGTTTGTGGACAAGAGTTACGCCCCGAGCGTCCAAAGCCACCGATATATGATATTGCGCGCCGTGCAAGAGTTTATTCGTAGAGGCGAAAATCAAAAAGCAGTTGACTTGTGCGATAAGTATTTCGAAGCCTTTCCGAATATGAATTTTGCCTACGACTACAATTCGTTCTATTTTATTCAGTCGTATATGTCCGCAGGCGTGCCAGAAAAAGCCAAAGAGCACGCCCTCATTTTAGCGCAGCAGACGGCCGAACATCTAGAGTTTTACGAATCGCTAGACCCCGACGATTTGGCGGCTGGATTTAGCGGTGACCAACGATTAGCGTTAAACGCCAAAACGAGTTTGGAGGCAATGACCAAAGAAATCAACGACCCTGCTTTCACAGACCAAATCAATCAGATTTTTGCCAATGCGGGTAGTCCGGTTTTAAATTGATTTAGTGATTCGTGACTGGTGATTAGTGACTAGTTTGGCGTCAACATCTAAACTAGTTACGAATCACTAGTCACTAGTTACTGGCATAAATACTTTTTTTACAGTATATTTGTCGGAAAATGAGAGATGGTTTTTATCCAGCTGTTTCTTTAAACTAAGTTTGGAAAAAATCTTTTACAGAAAGATAGCTAAACCTAGTAGGGCTTTGAGTGCGCTACTAGGTTTACCTTTATTAGACCTTTTTGAATGATGAATGATTTGAGGGGAATTGAAAAGGTTTTATTATCACAAAACTGTTGTCTATAATTTACTTAAACGATAACTAGAATCTAGATTTTGGGATAAGGAGCTAATTATTAAAGAATGATTTGTCTCCACTTAGCAAAAAGTAATTTGTTTAATTCTAAATTTACAGATTACCGCAATGCTGTACTTTTACATTTAGAATTTTACATTTTACATTTTAGATTTTGAATTTGACCATTTCTCGGTTCTCTGTTCTTAAAAATAATTTGTATGGAAGCATTAGACCAATATTACGTCAATAAATTGGACGAAATTGCGGAGGAAATTCAAGCCTCGGAAGAATTAGCCAAGTTTTTGGAAGAAGAAGAAGAAGCGGATTATAAGCTGCTGCAAGAAATGTACGAACCGAAAATTTCGGCGATTTACGAGTCCGTTTCGGCGTACTATCCGTTGCAGTTGATTGCTTTGGAAAAATATTTGTTGGACGAGCGATTCGAAGGCTTGTTCTTACCAAAAATTATTGGTTACACCGTCTTGCGTGGAGAAATCAATGACCGCTATAAATATATCCTGCCCCAAGACCACTTCAAAGATGTGTTGATGGCGATTTGCAATTCGGCGAACTTCGACATTATTCGTCAGCGAATTGGGCAGAGTGTGCAGATGGGCTTTGCTTTGAGTAGTGATATTTGGATTACGAACCTTTTAAATGAGGTGACGAATAAGAAAATTAGCTATTTCTTGCGAAGTATGAAAAAAGATGAGTACCGCATCTTGAAAGAAAGGATTGCGGGCTACAATCGCTACAAGCGACAGTTCAAAGATGCCAAGTATTTGTCGGCGGTCTTCCCCACGAATATGTCGGAATTAAAGATTTTATTCACGTCTTTGAAGAAGTTTTTGCTGCACCGATTGGAGTTGAAAGCGAATAATGAAAGTTTGATTTCTCCATTAGCTACCTTCATCAGTAACGAGGATTTTCAGAAGACGGACGAAATTATTGAAATCTTGTGCCTTTACGCCAATTTCTGGGAATTGGATAAAGATTATATGGCGCACCTAAATGGCGTTTTTAATAAGGTAAGAACAGAAATCCCTGGTTTTCCAGAGAAATTTCTGACTTTCTTACTGTTCCTACAAAACAGCCCATTAGACGTCGATGCGGAAGCCGAAAATCGAGTTTCGACCATCGTTGACCGCAGTATTGAGGACGAATTGTCAGAGTACTATAATTTAGTAGAAACAATTCACTCCACAGGTTACTTAGAAGAAAGCACAATCGAAGCGGTCAATAAATTTTACAACGCCCACGAAGGCCGTTCACTCATCAACGAATGTGTGCGAAAGGTCATTTACGGTTACTACGAGCGTTTGATTACCAATTTGGAAGAGCGAGATTACAACGAACTGATTAATCTAGCTCGTAAGAGTTATCCCGTTTATATGAAGATTTTTGGTAATCAACAGTTCAACCAAGACGTTGAGGATTTGAGTATGATTTTCGTTCGAAAGACGCTCAAAAAATACACCGATAAGCGGGGTAAAGATTACCAAGATATTAAGAAATTTGTCTCTTCTACGTTTGTCGAATTGGGCTTTATGAAAGAGAAAGAGGTGGTAGAATTATTCAAAACGAGAAGAAAAAAGAAGAAGCCGAAGCCGAAGGCGAAGGAGGTATTTTAGAAATAGATTGTTAGATACTGGATGCTAGATACTGGAAACTAGCATCCAGTATCCAGTATCCAGTATCCAGCATCCAGCAAAAAATGCGTGAAACCAAATTCATCGACCAAAACAAAGAAAAATGGGAACGGTACGAAAATACCCTTAAAAAAGAGTACCAAAACCCCGACGAACTCAACGAGATTTTTATCAACGTAACGGACGACCTTTCCTACGCCCGTACGTTCTACAAAAATCGGTCGGTGCGGGTATATCTAAACAGTTTAGCCCAAAGCATTTTTACCAATATCTATAAAAACAAGCGCTCGCCCGTTCAACGATTTGCCAATTTTTGGAAAGAAGAACTGCCCAAGTTGGTGTACGACTCCCACCGAGATTTTTTACTATCCTTCCTAATTTTTGCGGGTGCTTGCCTCATTGGTGCGCTATCAACGGCAATGGACGTTGAGTTTCCTAGAATTATTTTGGGCAACGAGTACGTCGATATGACGATTGAGAACATCAAAAAAGGCGACCCAATGGCTGTCTATAAGCAACGGGGCCAATTTGGCATGTCCGTCGGCATTACCTTCAATAATATTTTTGTGGCCTTGCTGACCTTTGTGATGGGCGTTTTTGCAGCAATTGGGTCGATTGGTATCTTGATTCGAAACGGCATCATGGTCGGTGCATTTCAGTATTTTTTCTACACTAAAGGCGTTTTCATGGAATCCTTTTTGACGATATGGATGCACGGAACGTTGGAAATATCGGCCATTATCATTGCGGGGGCGGCGGGCATTACGATGGGCAAAGGCTTCGTCTTTCCGGGTACGCTATCGAGGGTGAAATCCTTCCAAATTAGTGCTCGGCGAGGACTGAAAATCATGATGGGCTTAATTCCGATTTTTATCACGGCGGGTTTTATTGAAGGCTACGTGACACGTCATACGGAACTGCCCGATGTTTTCAGGGCCTTTTTTATCCTAGTGTGCCTTATTTTTGTGTTGTGGTACTTCGGTTGGTATCCTCGCTATAAAGCTAAAAAAGGCTTCAACGTAGATAAAACTCGCCATGAGTTGCAGCCTGACCTTATCCAATCCATTGACGTGACCACCATCAAAAGTACAGGTGAATTGTTTGCCGATGCTTTTATCTTTTACCGCAATCACTTTGGTCGCATCGTCCTAGCGGCCATTTTAGCGAGTATGTTTTTTAGCGGAATAATTTTGGCAACGCACGATGCCGAAAATTTCTGGGAACTCTTTTCGTTCAATAACGCTCTGGGTAATTTGGGACAGTTTTTTGCCCATCCTGACATTGTCCTGTTACCGATTATCGCTATCCTCACCTTTAGCGGATTAACCCTATTTCTAAACCAATTATTATTACAAAAAGCAGAACCAGTAACGGAAGAAAGTAGTCGTTGGAGTGGCCTCTTGTTGTTTCTGAAAACAGTAACGCCTATTACATTGATGTACCTGCTCATTCGAATAGGGGAGGGCTACACGGGCTTTTTTGTGCTGCTACTTTTTCCCGTTGTGTTGCTATGGCTATTCGTAATGATGAAAAACGACGAGTGGTATCTGAAAGGACTAAGTCAAAGTTTTCATCTGATGGGAGCGGCCTATTTTAAGCTAATTTCCATTGCTTTTATTATGCTGCTTATCAGCGCTTTATTCTATTCTTTGCTAGATACTTCGCTGACTTGGTTCTTTATTGATATCGTCAGTTGGAACCTACCGTTCAAAGGAATAGCCGCCAAAAATGTGCTGTATTTTGTAATGTTATTTACCAGTTTAATCGTGCTATTTTTGCTTTACCCATTGTTCGTTTTGGGAATAAATCTGTACGCTTTTTCCCAAACGGAAGTCAAAGAAGCGAAATATTTGAAAGCACAAATTCGAGAGATTGGCCTACAAAAAGAACTGCGGGGGATGGTGATGGAATAAACAAAAAGGTTCACATTGGTAGCTAACTATAAAGTATATTTCAATCCCATTTGCAACATAGTATTTTTCGTATAAATTTTTCTGAACCCAATATCTACAATGGGTTGTACACTTTGATTGAAGGTGGGTTCAATGTACAGTTGCAAGTTTGGTTGAAGGGCGTAATTGACTCCAACTCCGAGGACGTAATCCATCGTATGTCGGCTGGGAAGACCAGCATTTGAACGTATGGGGGCTGATGCGGGTAATGAACGAAATCGAGAATCATCTAGCGCAATATTCTGAAAATCAAAGCGATTGTTAAGTAGTAATCTATTCGAAAACCCACCTTTCACACTCCAACCAATTTTCCCTAAGTGCCATTCTTTTCGGAGCAATAGTGGAATTTCTAAATAGGTCAGTTGATTAGAAAAGGAAATGGCTAGGTTCAAATTAGTGTTATCGTCCACTGTGGTACTGGAGCTTCTGGATAAAGATACATCTGTTTCCACTGCGCCACTCGACGAGCCTACACGTAAAGCATAAGTACTCGTATAGTCACCGTTCGGTCTAAGTTCCTCGACTAAATTGCTGAATAAAATTTGTTGGGAGTGATTAATGCGTTTTTGAACATTGGTGTAGCGAATACCCGTTTCGAGTGACCAACCCTTTCCCCAGCCTAATCCCATTTTCAAACCCGTTGTATAACTCGATTCCTGCAATTCATTTTTGGCAAAAAAATCTTGAAAACTGGGTGGAATATCCCCGACTCTTCGCAAACCTGTCCAAATAGGGGCTAGGTCCGCTGCTAGGTACAAATTGGCCGACTTGTCAGGAGCTGGTAACGGAAAAGTAGGAATAGATAGATTGCGAGGCGGAATAGCCAACGAGCGATTTGTTTTTGTCAATAAAGGAATTTGTTCGATGGACGGTTTCGATTTTTCTACATCAATAGGCGCCTTTTTTTCAAAAGTAGGGTTGAATATGGAGGACTGAGTAGGCAGTAAACTAGAATGCTCAACGGTTGAATGCGTCGATGAAAAATTACCCTTTTTGGGTAAATTAGGAAAATTGTTTACTACTGTTTCAGCCATTTTTAACTCGGTTGAAGTTTTTTTCCCTTTAGTATCGCTCTTCAAGATGAAAGATGGCGAAATTGGTAATTTCGGAAGGGTGTTCAACGCTTTTATATCCGACTGAATCTCCTGTACCACTTTTTCATTTAGCTCTAATTGGTCGGCTAACCCTTTTATTTTCTGACGATATAGCCACCACTGACCCCCACTGATGACTAATAGTACACTCGCTGCAATACCAATCATTGGCCACCAAATAACTATCTTTCGGTCCTCTTTATCTTCCTTCAAATTATCCTCAATATTTTCCCATACGTCCACAGAAGGCACATTCCAACCATCCGCTTGGTTCACCTTCTCGGCATCGTTGAAGGACTGTCGGAACAAATCTTCCAAGTTATCTTTGGAGCGGTTATCTTTCATGGTTATTAAGTTAATAATTGCTGTTCCAAACGCTTTCTTAAAGCAGCCTTGGCTTTGAATAATTGTGTTTTGGAAGTATTCTCACTAATACCCAACAGTTCGGCAATCTCCCGATGACTGTAGCCTTCAACCACAAATAAGTTAAAGACCACTTTGTAGCCATCGGGCAGCTTTTGAATCAAACGAGTTAGTTCTTCCAAGCCCAATTTGTGGAAAACGGTCTCTTCACTCTGAAAGACCTCTTGGTAGGCTTGCGTATCGGAGTGCAACCAATCTTTTTTCCATTTGCGTAAGTACTGCAATGCCGTATTGACCATTACTTTTTTCATCCAATTTCCCACTTCACTTCTTCCCTCGAACTGCTTAAGGTCCTTAAAAATTTTAATAAAACCTTCTTGTAGCATATCCTCCGCCTCCGAACGGTCTCGACTGTATCGCAGACATATTGTGAACAGGGGCACTTTGTACTGTTCGTACAAGTATCTCTGTCCCAGTGGATTACCTTTTTGAGCAGCTTTTATGGCTTGTTTTAAATTCATTTACTTTATCAAAAGACCCTATGCTTTTTATATAAGGTGAATCGAAATAAAAAATGGTTGCCTGCTAGAATAAATTTGTACGACTCTGGAGAGTCGTCTCACATCTTTCATAAAAGTAATGCAATGCTCCAGAGTCGAAAGTGTAACTCGACTCTCCAAAGTCGAAGCCCAAGTGTACCTCGACTCTCCAGAGTCGAAAACCATTAAAACCTTACCAAAACGTTAAAAAAACAGCAAGAGACAACTTTTTCAAACTTCTCTGAACCTACTCTCCAAACAAAAAAACAACTAACCAATCAATAATTTATGCAATTATTTCGACGATGTCTATTACTAATTTTTCTTTCCGTACCGCTATTGGGGTACGCCCAGAAAGGGGCAAAAATGAAGATAGACCTGCAAGCACAAGACCACGATTTGTCGCTGCTTTTTTTAGAATTGAAAATTGGCTACCGTTTGAAATTTGATTACCAAGAAGAGGACGTAGAGGACATTACGGTCACAACAAATATCGTCAAAAAACCGCTAGAAGTGGCGTTGCGGATGTTACTCAAAGGAACAGGGTTGAGTTACCAATTAGCGCCAAATCGAACAGTTATTATTCGAAAAGGGGAGCAATTGTCCAATGCAGTGGCTTACGATAAAAAGGAACCCAAGCGGAAGAATTTTAACTTGTCGGGCATCATCAAAGATGCGGACACGGGCGAATCGTTACCCTTTGCGGAAATTCTAGTAAAAGGTACTTCTAATGGGGCAACCACCAATTTAGACGGCTATTTCACGCTTTTCAAAGTACCCTCAGATACGTCCACGTTGGAACTGCATTATTTGGGTTACCAAACGACCTATCATCGGCTAGACCCCGATAAAAGTTTGGACAATTTGACGCTGACCATGACGGCAGTGGGCGAACAATTGGATGAAATTATTGTCGTAGCCGAGCGAGAAGAGCAGCTTTTAAAAGCCTCGTCGGGCGTCAGTAAAATCTCCGTTGCCCCTGCCCAATTGGCAGCACTACCTAGTTTGGGAGAAAAAGATATTTTCAGAAGTTTACAACTACTGCCCGGAGTTAGTGGAAGTAACGAAAGCTCTTCGGGACTATACGTCCGTGGGGGGACACCCGACCAGAATTTAGTATTATTTGACGGCTTTACGGTCTATCACGTGGACCATTTATTCGGCTTTTTTAGCGCTTTTAATTCCAATGCGATTAAAGATGTCCAACTGCACAAAGGTGGCTTTGAATCAAAATTCGGCGGTAGATTGTCGAGTGTGGTCGAAATAACGGGAAAAGATGGCAATACCGAAGATTTTAATATTGGTGGCGGCGCAAGTATGCTGAGTCTCAATGGCTTTACCGAAATACCTTTCGCCGACGGAAAAGGGACGGTTTTATTGGCTGGAAGGCGCTCTTTTCAAAGCAATTTCTACAATAACATTTTTGAAGATTTTAGTGGCGAAGGCGGGGAAGACTCGGGTCCCGCAGGTGGTGTGGGTAGCCGTTTGGGCAATTTGTCCACTACGCCCAACTCCTATTTCTACGATTTGAACGGTAAGTTGACCTACCGGGCGGGCAAGAATATTTTTTCCCTCAGTTTCTACAATGGAGAAGACGATTTGAACAATTCTCGAATTTTTGACGAAAGTAGTTTGAATAATTTACCCATTGACATCGACCTCAATTTTTCTAGTGACGTGGTGGACGAAACCAATTGGGGAAACGTGGGCGGTAGTTTTCGGTGGTCCCGAAAATGGGGCGACCGTTTTTATAGCAATGCCGTGGTATCTTACTCCAATTATTTTAGCGACCGAGACCGTAGCACTTTCGTGAAAATCGAACGGGAAGGAGGCGACATAGAACGCAGCACGGGTACTAGAGAAAATAATGACCTAAAAGATGTGACATTGAAATGGGACGCAGAATATCAAATCAGTGGGAATAATAAGCTAGAGTTCGGGCTGTTCAGCACCAGAAATGATATTGATTACCAATATGTTCAGAACGATTCTATCAGCATTTTAAACCGAGACGACCAAGGCGTTCTGCGTGGACTCTATGCACAAGACCAATTGAGTATAAACGACCAATTGATAGTAACCGCTGGTCTGCGATTGTCCAATTTTGACCAAACGGAGGCTACTTACTACGAACCACGGGCCAGTCTAGTTTACTTGCCAACGGACAAGATAAAATTTAAAGCGGCAGCGGGCCGCTATTACCAATTTGCCAATCGAATTATCCGAGAGGATATTTCGCAGGGCAGTAGAGATTTCTGGATTTTATCGGACGGTGACCAAGTGGGCGTCAGTTCTTCCGACCAATTGATTCTGGGGACTTCCTACGAAACCCGTGATTATTTATTTGACGTAGAGGCTTACTACAAACAGCTTGATGGTTTGACGGAATACACTACTCGGTTCACGACGTCGGGTATCGGGCCGAATAGTAGCCTAGACTTCCAAGAGAATTTCTTTTCGGGAACGGGGGTAGCCAAAGGCATCGAATTTTTGGCTCAAAAAAAATCGGGTAAGCTATCGGGTTGGATAAGTTACACCTTGGGTAGCGTGCGAAACGATTTTGACGTATTCGGGGAAGACCCGTTTCCCGCTGCGCACGACCAAACGCACGAATTCAAATTGGTCAGCACCTACAAAGTAGGTATTCTTTCTTTGGCTGCCACTTTTGTCTATGCGACGGGCAAGCCTTACACTCGACCAACGGGCGTTTATCAACTCGATTTGCTAGACGGAGACACGCAAGACCTCATCTCCATCAGTAATAAAAATGAATTCCGCCTGCCCGATTATCACCGTTTCGACGTTTCGGCCACCTTGAATTTTGACAATTTCATTGGCGGCAAAGCGACGACTGGCCTATCGCTTTACAATTTGTATAATCGAAATAATGTCTGGTACAAAGAATTTGATGTGGTGGAAAACGAGGTCGTAGAAACGGACGTCACCTTGCTTAATTTCACCCCGAGTGTCTTTTTTACTTGGAGTTTGAAGTAGAAAAAATGTAACTACTTACCACTCTGTATTGAAAACGCTTAAACAGTACAAAATAGTCAATACTATCGCTCGAAAAAAACTTTATGGACTCTATGAACTGTATGGACTTTATGGTAAAAAACGTGCTAAGTAGTTACGAAAAAATATAAAATATCCACTTTGTGTTAACGCTGTAATAGTAAAGGGTTTCGGCTTTGATTGGTGGTTGAAAGGGCTGATAATCATTTTTTGAGGTTATGTTGGATGACCAGCGATTGACTATCGGTTGAGGCCGTTTACCCTTTTTTTAAACTTTGTTTGCGGCACTTTTCATTCTAAGATTTCCCACCGTGTACCGTCTGCCGTACACTATGAACTGGAAAAAATAAATCATTAACCATGAAAAATACCTTCTTTTTTATTCTTTTGTTATTAAGTACTCTAGTGGCCTGTACCGACGACGAAGCGACGCTAGGAACCGTTGACGACCTAGTGGTGCAAGGCTACCTATACGCCAACGAACCTGTGGAAAATTTCCGAGTGACCCAAATCGTTTCGCTTGCTAGCGAAAATAGACGAGTAGAACCCATTGAAAATGCGGTCGTTACCATTTCGTCCGAAGGGCAAACGTTCCCTTTAGTACCCACCGACCAAGCGGGCATTTACGAAAACTTGGACCTAATTCCCGAATCGGAGAAAACGTACAATTTAGAAGTTACCTACCAAGATAAAGTAGTCACAGCCTCCACGTTTATCCCCGAAGCCCCTCAATCCATCAGTATTTCCGAAACGGAGGTTAGCCTACGAAAAGTCGAATCGTTCGGTGATTTAGACTTAACCAATCTGCCCGAACCGATTGAAGTCAATTGGGAGGATGATAAGGCGAATTATTACTTCGTTTCGGTGAATAATGTGGAGGATAATCCAGAATTAGTCAACGAGTTATTTGGAGAAGTGGAGCGCCCCGAAATATCCAATGAGCCAGAAATTACCACTTCTTTTTTCATCAATAGTTTCCAGTTTTTTACCCATTTTGGTCGCTACGAAGTGACCGTTTTTCGAGTAAACCCCGAATACGTGACCCTCTACGAAAGCACCAGTACTGGACAAGGCGCATTGAACGAGGTGACCACAAACGTGAGTGGTGGCTTTGGTATTTTTACGGGCGTTAGTAGTGCTACTATTGAAATGTTGGTAAGTAGGAGTTGAAAATTAGATTTGTAATGCGTTGACAATAGCAATGGAATAATTTTTGGGGTATTAGTAGGTGATACAGACGTTCCAGCCCGTACGGGCTAGAACGTCTTTTGCTAAGACCCCAAAAATGAAATTAAGATGAAATCATTCCAAAAAATAGCGGTCGGACTGATTCTGATAGCCATTTTGTTTAACTGTTCTAGTAAGAAGTCCACTCTACAAATACCTAGCACCCCTACCAAATCCTACCCACTAACCGACAAAAAACTCTGGCCATTGTTCGAAAAATTTGAAGTCGAAGCCAAAAAAAGAGGGCGTACCATTAATTTGGCGAATCAACAAATTCGAGCTAAAATCGAGGCCATTCCACCCGCTACAGGGAGCGTAGGCCTGTGCAATCGAGCGTCCAATAACGACCGAAATATTATCATCGACCAAGCGTTCTGGCAGCAGCATAATAGTTGGAATCGAGAACTAATCGTCTTCCACGAATTGGGTCATTGCAGCCTAAATTTAAGCCATCGGGAAGGCCAAACGAACGGGATTTGCAACAGCATTATGCGGTCGGGACACGGTGGTTGTATTGATAATTACACGGCTTCAACCAGCGTAAATTTGCTGGATGAATTGTTTGGAAGGCTGGATTGAAACTTAAAAAATATTCCCGTGCAAAAACTGTTGGAAATTATTTTTTAATTTTTTTTATAAAAACTTTTTCTTAGTAAATACTAGCTTAAAGCTAGTTCAAGGAAATAGTAAATAATTGGTTATCAGTAATTTATTTCCGAACTGCCAGCATTTTACATATTATCATTTTTCATAGATATTTTGTAAAAAAAGGTAAAATAGATTTGCATGATACTTTTTT
>JBCCQK010000134.1:0-16487 GCA_039024375.1 Bacteroidota bacterium | reverse complement strand
AGTTCTACCATTACGACTCTACTCTCTTTTTATCCACTCACACAGTTGGGGGAAGGAGCGGGCGAATTTCTAAAATCGCTTCCACTGACAGTGATTATTACACTGGTCGTTTCTTTGTTATTAGCTTTGACCCTATCACCAATTCTAGCTAGCAAAATTTTGAAGAAAAAGGCTTCCCCCAAACCGTCTTTGGTGAGTCGAGGATTGCTTTGGTTTACCGAAAAAGCCTATCGGCCCGTTTTGCAGTTTTCGCTCCGTCGAGGTTGGATAATGTTACTGCTCGCCGTCGGCATCACCGCTTACAGCGTTAGCTTGTTTCCAAGCATTGGCGTTAGTTTTTTCCCCACGGCCGATAAACCCCTGCTATTGATTGACATCGAAACACCTGGTGGTAGTAACATAGACGAAACGAATAAAGCCGTTCGCTACGTCGAAAGCGTCATTGATACGATGCAGTACGTAAAAAACTACGCTGGTAATGTCGGCAACAGTAATCCACAGGTTTATTATAACCGTCCTTCCGAAAAAGGGGTGGTTAACTACGGCCAGGTAATGGTAAATTTCAAAAATTGGGACCCTCGAAAATTCTACACAACGCTCAACGATTTACGAGAAAAATTTCGGGAATACCCCAATGCTAAAATTACGTTGAGTGAACTCAAAAACGGCGCTCCAACGACTGCACCGATTGATTTTTTGATTTTTGGCGACAACTTGGATTCTCTAAAGGTCATTGCCGACAAAATCGAAACTTTACTAAAACAAACACCGGGGGTCATCAACGTAGAGAATCCGCTAAGTGTTGACAATACGGAACTGAGCATTGCCCTCAACCGAGAAAAAGCGGGCCTCTTGGGACTTTCCTACCTCAATTTTGACCAAACCGTGAGAGCTAGTTTGACGGGACTACAAGTCGATGAAGTTTCGCTCAACGACGGCGAAGATTATCCGATGGTTGTTAGAGTGCCCTTCGACGAACAACCGAGCATCAGCGATTTCGACAAAGTTTACTTCACTTCGGCTTCGGGTGGTCAGATTCCTCTAAAACAAGTGGCGGATATCCACTTTCAACCCGTCAGTAACGAAATTCGACATAAAGACTTAAATCGGTTTACTTCCGTTTTGGCTAGTACTTTAGACCCCGATTTAGCCGTCGCTAAAACCATTGAATTACTTGAAACGATTGGCAAAATGCCCCTACCTGACGGCTACTACATCGAAGCGGGTGGTGAGTACAAAGACCAACAGGAAGCCTTCGGTGATTTAGGGACGATATTGATTTTGGCGCAAGTGGCCATTTTTGCCGTCTTAGTCCTTCAATTTCGGTCGATTTTGCAACCGATTGCCGTTTTTGCGGCTATTCCACTGGCCATTAGTGGTTCGTTCATTGCCCTATACATTACGGGCTGGTCGTTTTCCTTTTTTGCCTTTGTCGGCTTCATCAGCTTGATTGGCATTGTGGTCAACAGTTCGATTATTATGGTGGACTACATCAATCAACTGCGCGCTAAAGGCATCGACCGATTGGCCGCTATTCAACAAGGTAGCGAACGACGATTGATTCCGATTGTCTTGACGACGATTACGACTATTTTAGGACTTTTGCCATTGACGGCTAATGCCACAAATTTGTGGTCCCCCTTGGGATGGACGATTATTGGGGGGATGATTTCTTCGACGTTGATGACGTTGTTGGTGGTGCCGGTTTTGTATAAGTGGTTTACGAAGGGATAGCAGAGTGTATAGGGTGTATGGGGCTCATGAGGTTTATCAGAACAAACACACTATTCATCACTCATCACTTGTTTTGGACAACGGATGCTTTGCTTGATGTTGACTGGACAACGGATTTAGACGTTGACTTTTTCTTTCTTGCTCATCATTAATCATTCATAAAATAAATCTGTCAATGACAAATCGTTGGTTACTAAGTCCAGACTATGCTGATTTGGCTGTACGCCAAAGGTGCTGATGAACACCCAAGATAGCTGTTTTTTGGTCTTTGTATGATACCGAAATGCCGCCATTTTTTGACGTAACTGTTGCGCATAACTTTTAGTAACCGTAAACGGTTCTTGGTAAAATTTGAGTTCAAAAAGGTTAATGACGTGGTCGTTTCTATCGAGTACCAAATCGATTTGTACGCCTTTTTGAGTATCATCTCCTTTTTGATAGTAACTGGAAGCAAAGGCGTAAATACCTGCAATTTTTAGTGCTTCCTTAATAGGTTCGATGTGTTTTAAGCAAATACTTTCGAAAGCATAACCGCTCCAAGATTTGAAGGCGGGCGTTTGGCTGAGATGTTGCCAAATTGCTTTACCTTGGTGTTCTTGGTTCTCAATGAATTGCAAATAGAATAAAGAGTATTCATCCGTTAAACGGTATAATTTACCCCGCTTTCGTTTTCCAAAAACGAGAAAAAGCGTGATAAAACCAGAATAGGTTAGTTCTTCTAGCACCTTTGTGAGTCCGCCCCCGTCGGGAATTTTCGTTAATTGGACAATTTCTTTTCGGGTCAGTCCTTGACGTTTGGTTGCCAACGCTCTAACAACTAGAAAATGATTTTCCGCTTTAGCGAATAGAGAAGGATACAATCGACCGAATTCATCTCGCAACAATCCGTTCTTGGAAAAACAAATGTAATCAATGTTTTGAACGGCGCTTTTATCATTTTCAATTTCTTTAAGGTAGTGAGGGATTCCGCCCATAGCCATATAAATTTGGACGATTTGGTACTCTGTAAAATGAATGTGACGGCTTTGCAGAAAAGTACTCGTTTCTTTGAGCGTAAAAGGTGATAAATGAATTCTTCTAGTAATTCTATTATGAAGTCCTCCTTTGTCGTTCACTACTTTTTTAATCATCCACGCAGCGGCAGAACCGCAAATAACTACGATGAGGTTTTGTTTGGAAGCCCATGTATTCCAAAAATAGCCAAACGCACTCAAAAAGCCCGATTTATGCGTCGCCAACCATGGCAACTCGTCCAAAAAAATAACCGCTTTTTCTTTCCCTAGTTTTGTCTTTAAATATTTCCGAAGCATTTGAAAAGCCTCCAACCAATCCGAAGGAATCTTAACGGGTAAACTGGATTCGCTATATTCCGACAATTGGTCTTGGAAGTTGCGCAACTGTTTGCTTTTAGGTTCGTTTTGCAAGCCCGTAATTTGAAAGACAATTCTTTCCCGATAAACGGTTTCTACCAAAAACGTCTTCCCTACTCTTCGCCGGCCAATGACCGCAATCATCTCTGCTCCAGGCGTTTGCAATGCCTTTTTTAAAATTTGTTGTTCTTCTATTCTGCCGATTAAAGTTTCCATACCTACTGATTGCTCGCTGTAAGTCCTACAAAACATTTACTTACAGCGAGTAATAAGAAATTATTGCTCGCTGTAAGTTACTATTTTTTAGACATCATGCCCTCTTTTTGTAAAAAAATAAGGCAACTCCTCTAATTTTTCCAATTATTTATTAGTTTTATACTGGATGCTGGTCACTGGATGCTGGGGTGCTAACTAATCACCAGTCACTAATCACTAATAACTAATACATGAAACGACTAACCTACTTTTTCCTTTCGCTCGGTTTAATCACTACTTTTTTCAATTGCCAATCTGACACGACTAAAGAAACAGTTGAAGATATCCAATTCAACCTGCCCGAAGGATTTGTGTTGGAAGATTTATACCAACCACAAGATGCCGAACAAGGGTCTTGGGTAGCGTTGGCCAAAGGGCCCAGCGAAACCATTTTTGCTTGCGACCAATACGGTTCGATTTATCAGTTTGCGGTTCCCGCAAAGGGGCAAAAGTTATCGAAAGAAGATATTCAACCGTTGAATTTGGAAATAGGGAATGCCCACGGATTATTGTGGGCGTTTAATAGTCTATACGTGGCCGTCAACAAGCGTTGGGACGACGAAATTCCCGACGAAGAAGAAATAGCTAGCGGTATTTATCGGGTGCAGGATTCGAATAACGATGGGACGTTGGATAAAATAGAAATGCTGCTGAAATTGGAAGGGGACGGTGAACACGGGCCGCATAATTTTGCCGTCAGTCCCGACGGAAAATCCATTTACTTCTTAGCGGGCAACCACGTTTTGATTCCTGACGTCGTTAAAAGTAATAGTCGATTGCCCAATAACTGGGGCGAAGACAACCTTTTTGCACCCTATAAAGACGCCAGAGGCCACGCCAGCCACATCAAAGCGCCCGGTGGTTGGATTATGAAAATGGACCCCGAGGGCCAAGATTTCGAATTGGTATCCGCCGGTTACCGCAACCCGTTTGACCTAGCTTTCAACCAAGACGGGGAACTGTTCACCTACGACGCCGACATGGAATGGGACATCGGAATGCCTTGGTACCGACCAACTCGAGTATGCCACGTCACGAGTGGAAGCGAATACGGTTGGCGGACGGGTTCGGGGAAATGGCCCGACTATTACCCCGACAATTTACCCGCCGTGGTCAATTTGGAACAGGGCTGCCCAACGGGTATTTTGATGGGCAACCAACTCAATTTTCCCAGCGAATACCAAGACGGTATCTTCATCATGGATTGGAGTTTTGGAACGATTTATTACGTGGATTTGGAATCGGCGGGAAGCACCTACAAAGGGTCGAAAAGGGAATTTTTATCGGGCACTCCCCTACCCTTGACGGATATGATTGCGGGGGCAGACGGACAGTTGTATTTCGCTACGGGTGGCCGCCGCTTGTCGTCGCATTTGTATCGCCTTTCTTACCAAGGAGAACAGGCGGGCGAGGCAAAATTGATTAGTACTGATGATGGTGAGTCGTTGAGAACGCTACGCAAAAACCTCGAAAGGTACCACAATACCCAGTCTCCCGAAGCAATCCCATTGGCTTGGGAAAACCTAAATCATCCCGACCGATTCATCGCTTACGCCGCCAGAATCGCCCTCGAACATCAGCCTACCCACCAATGGGAATTGAACTTTTTCCGAGCGGACGATACGGACAGAATTATCTTATCGGGATTGGCTTTAGCGAGACAGGCCCCTAAAGGAATACAGGACAAGATAATCAACAAACTGCAAACCGTTGAATGGGCTACTTTATCGACTACTCAAAAAGTGAATTTGCTGCGTACACTCAACGTTTTATGCATTCGCACGGGCGAACCGTCGGCGACAAACCGACGAGCATTAATCGCCAAATACACCGACCAATTGCCCACCAACGACCTAGCCATCGACAAAGAATTGAGTCAACTATTGCTATTTTTAAAGGACGAAACGGCGGTCAACAAAATAGTCGCATTACTAAAAAAGCACACAGAAGAAAAAACCTTGACCAGCAAAAATATGCTTTCGGAAGAAATCACCGAACGTAGTCAACAATACGGTCCCCTTATCCGAGAAGTCATCGCCAAAATGCCCCCGAGCGAGGCCATTTTTTACGGCGTCCTTCTCAGCCACGCCGAAGTCGGTTGGAACGAGTCCGACCGTACTGCCTATTTCCAATGGTTTTTTGATGTACTGAGCGCCAAAGGCGGCCTAAGTTTCAAACCTTTTATGGAAAACGTGCGTCTGCAAGCCATGAAGCACGTCCCCGAAGCGGACAAAGCCAAATACGAAAAGCTATCGGGAGCCTATTCACCCGCCGAAGCCTTCGATGACCTCCCCGAACCGATTGGTCCTGGCAAAGAATACGCCGCCAACGAACTCACCCGCCTACTTTGGAAAAAAAGGGCCCACGACCCACAACGCATCGCCAAAGGCAAACGTGCCTTCCAAGCGGCCATGTGTGGCACTTGTCACCGCCTGAACGGCGAAGGTGGCGGCATCGGTCCTGACCTCTCGCAAATTCACACCAAGTTTGGCAAATACGACCTCTTTTTCTCCATCTACAGTCCCAACGACGAAATCTCCGACCAGTACGCCTTTACCCTTTTTCACCTAAAAGACGGTAGCAAAACGGCGGGTCGCATCCTGTCAGAAAACGACGAGGCCTTCACGATTATGCCGAATCCTTATACGACGACGCATACGGTACAGGTGGCGAAGGCAGACGTGGAAAAGCAGGAATGGTCACCCATTTCGCCGATGCCTTCGGGGCTGTTGAATCGGTTGAATGAGGAGGAGGTGATGGATTTGATGGATTATTTGTTGGTTGGGGAGCGGGAGTAGTGTTAAATCCTAGAATTCTATGGCTACTACCAATATTCTACATCGAACACCGGCTACTATCATTGTAGCACTTTCAGACACAACCGTAGGCAAAGTTATTTTACCTAATCCGTTGGTTTGGGTCAATGTTCAAACGGGCGAGCGCGCTGATTTTCTCAATGAAGAAGCAACTAGCGTGGAAAGGGAAGCCCTGCTGCTACAATACGCCAACGCCGTTAACGACCTATTTCCCCAATATATTGGTCAGCAAGATTGGCTAGACGAACCTACCAACACGGCTTATCCCATGTTAGTCATGGAAAGGCTGTTCCCTTTGCCTATTCACCATTTTGAGTTGTCCGTTCGGCAGCAGATGTTCCAAACGTTTAAAGCACAGTTTCAAGCCTTACACGACCACAGCTTTGTCCACGGCGACTTTATGCGACCGACCAGTCCACTAAATCGGGGCGATAGGGAGTGGATGTTTGCTAATATTGTTCAAACTGCTACGGGGCTTCGGATGGTGGATGTGGGGTCGGCTCGAATTTATCGGAAGGGGGATGCTGAACTATTTGTTAGGATTTTGCTGCGGGAACGGTCGGAGATTGATTTTTTTGGGGCGTATTATTTGGGAGACGGATGAAAATAGTCATTTCGGTTTTATCATTTCTCGCTTAGTATTTTGAAGCTAGACAAGTTGAACACTTGGGAGATATTGGTAGGAAGATACAATCTTTCAATATCGAGGGTAGGACTAATTGATTTTTACTATTTAATCCGTGGTTTTCTACTAGAGCCGTTTCCCCATTTCGAAGGGGAAATGACATCGTCTCAATTTCGAAAAGTATATCCAACCCCATAGGTTAATTTCTTAAATTCAATAAGTCTTAATCTGATTACGCTTCTTACCGAAGCACAAACTCCCCATCCACAAACCTATATTCCAAGTGTTCCATCCGCTTACACAAATCCACTAATTCTTTCCCCAAAATGCGGGCGCGCCAACCTGCTCCTAACCAGTCGGGGTCGTATTTAAAATTGGCCATCGCTGATTTGGGAAAAACGAGGTTTTGGGAAATACCTTCTTTCAAGCACTTGCGCTTGACGAGGGCGTATAAAATACTGTGGGTAATTTCTTCGTAGGGAGAAGTCTCGTGTTTTCGGGGGATTCTTTCCAAGGCTTGCGCTTCTATGTCGGTCATGTTATTCTCGTACAATCGCTTGATGATGGCCCCGTAACGGTTGAAAAAGTTTTTAGGTAGTAGGCGATTATTTTTCAGTGCGGCTTCACCTTGTTTAATATTTTTAACAATCAAATTGATGTATTTTGAACTCAAAATCATCTCTTTGGAATAGTCTTTTCGCTTGGCTTCGTCGATGCGCCATTTGTACAATCGGAGCATAAAAACCTGCTCTCGTTTCGACAAGTGCAGCATCATATTATTATTCAACGCCTCGGCGTAAATATCCGTTTGGTAGCTTTCGGCAGACTCCATTTTAGCGAACTCTTCCTCGCACCACGACAGCCGTTTTCGGCGCACTAGCTTACCGTGCAATTTGTCGTATAATTCTTTGAGAAAAATGACATCGTTCAACGCATACTGAATGTGTTTGGCGGATAGCGGTCGTTGGTCCCAAACGGCAACGGCAAAGCCTTTCTTCAAACGGATATTTAACTCTTTATCCATGATTTTACGAAAAGCCGTGGGGTAATTATATCCCAAAAATCCAGCGGCGATTTGCGTGTCAAAGACGTTTTTGGGCAAAATATCGAACTGTTGATACAGCAGCCGGTAGTCATTTTCACCAGCGTGCGTTATTTTAAGAATATTCGGGTCGGTAATTAAGTCGAGGAAAGGTTGGAGATTTTTGACTGCAATGGGGTCAATTAGGAAGCAACCTATTGGGCTATTGATTTGAATGAGGCAAAGAAGAGTAAAGAACCGTTTTTCCCCAATAAATTCTGTGTCAAAACCAATCCAAGGCTGTTCTTTTAAGCTATCGCAAATAGTCTCTAATTCGTTGGCTTGTTTTATAAATGTGTAGTATTCGTCACTACTAACTGCCATTCGCTGTGGTATCTATTTTGTGTGGTTCTTTGACTGAGGAAAATGTAAAATCTAAAATTACAAATTCAAAATCTAAAAGTACTGACAATCAGAAAGTTGAAATTTTAAAAATGTAAACTTATGTTTCACTTTTCCCTAACACGTACCAAAGAACGTTTTCTGTTTATTTTAGTAGAACGAAATGAATGATAAATGATGAACGATGAACGATGAACGATGAATCGGCTACACATCGGACTATTTTCAAAATTGATACATTTACTTTTTCCTAAACGGCAACGGCCGCTTTGATATGAGGGTGTGGATTATAATCGAGCAACTGAAAATCGTCGTATTGGAAGCTAAAAATATCCTTAACGGCTGGATTGATTTTCATGGTTGGAAGTTGTCGAATTGTACGAGACAACTGCAATTTTGTTTGCTCAAGATGGTTCAAATAAAGGTGGGCATCGCCAAATGTATGAATAAATTCGCCAACGGCCAAATCACAAACTTGCGCTATCATCATCGTCAACAAAGCGTAGGATGCAATATTAAAGGGGACGCCCAAAAAGCAATCTGCCGAACGTTGATATAACTGGCAAGACAATTTCCCATCCACCACGTAGAATTGAAATAAGGCATGACAGGGACTCAGCGCCATATCGGGCAAATCCCCCACATTCCAAGCATTCACAATAATACGTCGAGAATCGGGATTATTTTTAATCAAATCAATCGCTTGGGCAATTTGGTCGGTCACTTTTCCGTCCGCCCCTACCCAACTGCGCCACTGTTTCCCGTAAACGGGACCCAAGTCGCCGTTTTCGTCCGCCCATTCGTTCCAGATGCGCACGCCGTTCTCTTGTAAATACTTCACGTTCGTATCGCCGTTCAAAAACCACAATAGCTCATGAACGATGGATTTTAAGTGCAACTTTTTAGTCGTCACCATTGGAAAACCTTCGGCCAAATCAAACCGCATTTGGTATCCAAAGATACTTTTGGTACCCGTTCCCGTACGGTCGGTTTTCGTCGCACCGTGGTCTAAGATATGTTGTAGTAACTCATGATATTGTTTCATCGAAACTTTTTTTTGCTGGTTGCTGGATGCTAGATGCTGGTGACTGGATGCTAGGTACCAGAATCTAGTATCTAGTATCCAGCATCGAGTATCTACCCCCAACCGGCGCCGTACTGCTGCCAAGGCCAAGGAATACGGGACAAAATGAGTACCAAACCAATGGCAAAAAAGATAAAAGTAGTTTTAAACTTTTGGGTACCCTCCAACGCTCTTTTCGCTTTACTGTAACCGATGGTAATTAAAATAATACCTAACAACATGACCGTCAAATGCTCTACGGTAAAAAAGCGAGCAACAGGCTCCTTCATCACTTCGGCGCTGAACGACCCAACTTTAGGACTGATAAAATAAAGAATAAGTCCGATAACCAACTGAATATGGCTCGTAATGAACGTAAATAGACCAATCTTTCGGTCGCCCTCGGTGTAAGCCGAACCATTTCGCCATTTGATAAAGGCATTGACAACGGCGTAAATCAAAAGCGCCAAAAATATCCAACGCAAACCCGAATGAGCGTGTTTTAATCCTGTGTACATAAGTGAGTGTTATTAGAACAAAAGAGTAGTTTTTGAATTTTGGTAACTATTCAGAATAGAGAGCAGAGACCATTCCGATAAATCGAAATTGAGAGGAAAGAGACTTATAGAGTAGTCAATAATGACAGAAGGTTGCATTTATCGACGATTGTTAATGTCATACGTCTCTAGTCCCGGCTCTCTGTTCTACATTAAACACAAATTTTGGTAAAAATAAAAGGATTCTCGAATACTTCGTTAATTATAAAGTAAAAGAATTTGGCGCAGGATGACTTCTATTCGTTTTTATCGCTTAATTTTTCGCTTATCCAAACCGTAAACCGTTCACCCTTTTACATAATTTGCCAAATACGAAAATCGCTCCGTCAACTGGCCATCCTTCGTCATTCGGCCACGTTCAATTACTCCACCCGATTTCGGTTGTAGCAAATCGTCCAATACAGACGTAATGAATTGATGACCAAAAGATTCAGAGGCATCTCTTGGCAACTCATTGGGTAAATTATCAATCGTCATCATATCCACACTGTGCGCTTGAAAGGGCTGAATTTCCGATTCGGTCAGTGGGTCGTAACCAAAAATGGGGTCAGCAATAGTACTCGGTTTGATAGTAGAGGGAATGGATGCTTCAGGGGCAATGTCGCAAGTCACATCGGCAATGACTTCTATATTAAAATCATTGGCTTTCATGTCCGTTTTGGTAAAAAATGCGGGAGCAGCGTTATCCCAATAGATGCCATTAATCATCATATCCGTCACTTTCGTGTAAGGAGAGAAAATACTTTTGTATTCGGCGGGATGATTAAAAAAGTGTTGCAAATCAAACTTGCTGTCATCCATTTTAGCGACGTATTCTTCGCAGCCCAGTTGGGTAAAAACGGCTTGCGGAAACCGCTGTGTCAGAAATGCTTTGGGGGCTACTTGGCGAATCCCCATATCCAATAACACCTTAACCGCACCGCTAGATACACGTCCCGTTCCCGTCAATACAATTTTGAGCGGAGGAAGCCGTAAAAAATTGAATTGTTGCTTCGCTTCCGCATAATCATGGCACTGGTGCATCCGCTTCAAAGAAAAAGCGCCACTCCTTTTTCCATAGGTCAACAAACCATTATACGCCCCGACCATACCCGCAAAATAACCAAATGCAATGACCCGCTGCCCCGACACATTGGTCAGCACTTCGTAGTCCATTAATTGGATATTTTTGTCTAAAATAGCCCGTAGTAAATCTCGGTTGTAGGGCTGTTCTTTGATGGTATGAGAAAAAAAGAAATAGCTTTTATTGAGAATTAGTTGGTCAATTGGCACCTCTTTTACCCCCAGCAAAACGTCGCAATCCTCTACTTTTTCCACTACGGGAACGCCCAAATCAGCATACTCTTCGTCTTTAAAGCAACGGATTGGCGAGGACTGTACGACTAAATCCAGTCCTCTTTCTTTTATTAACTCCGCACATTGTTTCGGAACTAAAGGAACTCTCGAATCGGGCGGATTTTTACCTTCTCGGATGATGCCAATTTTCATACAAAAAATAGATTTTGTGAAGAAATGGCTGCAAAAGTACGGTAAAATAATGGGGATTGGGAGACTAATACCCAAACTTCTGTACCCAACAATTTGGCATATAGCCGACCTGCCCAATTTTATAGGTCGCGCCGTACACCCAATCTTTATTCAATAAGGTTTTGCGGTGACCTCGACTGGGAATCCCATCATCTACTAATAATAAAATAACCGCTTCACGGACGTCCGCAGGGCCACCAACTAAATTTTCGTTTCCGTCCGTCATCTGCGAACACTCTCTTTTCACGCGGTCCCAAGGCCACGAACCGTCCGACCCGTCGTGTCCTGTACTACCTCTGGATTGTTGGTCTAATCCGTGCTTTTTAGCCGCTTGGTACAAACAAGGAGCGGGTTGTAGGATAGATAACTTCCGCGTTCGACGTAACTCGGCAATCAATTCGTCGCAGACAGCTAATGAGCTTCCAAAGGATTTACCGCTTTGAATATCTCTTTTGTACTGTTCGATGTAAGGAATATAACCCGCTGGATTAGAACGCATTAAATTGATTTCCGTCAGCATCTGATTTTCTTCGTTCGACATATAGGGTACACTGACGGTGATAGAACTCGGAGCAGTTCGTTTAGCTGGTTCATTGTAGCTAGATGGCGTATTGGTAGGATTTGTTTTACTGATGATGCGTCCATTTGACGAATTAGAATTGGCAGGATAAGTGGTCGTACGACCATTGGTTGCCCTTTGCGGATTATCATAAAATGGGTCGTAGTCGTCATTTCCACCTCTCACTTGGTAGGTATCTTGATTGCTATAATTATTGGTAGAGGAATTGTAAGATGATGGATAACTAGAAGTAGTGGTGGTGGTATTATAGCCGTTGTTCAAATCTTCGTAAGTGGCGATTCGATTACAAGCGCAATCGGTAGATAAAATAACGGAACCAACGGATAGTTCTTCTCCCGGTTTCAGTAAATTAATCTCCCGAAAGCGACTTTCGGTGTAGCCGTACAATTCGGCCAAACCAGCAATCGTTTCTCCCGCTCGAATAGTGTGCTTATTTCCCGATTGTTTTCCAAAAATGGGCCCACTATTCGTGTAGTTGTTGGTAGCCCCCCGCTCTTGGTAGTAGTCTGCGGGTATAGTTGTGGCGATAATTGGTGTGTACTCGGGCGCTACGACGGACAATTCTTGGCAGGCGTACAGCGTAGTTTGTACTGAAATATTGTTCCATTCCGCTAGGTCAAAAGTAGAAATATCGTACCGCTTGGCAATTCGATACAAATTCTCTCCACTCTGCACCACGTGGACACCAGGACGGCTGTAATTATTACATTGTGCGGATAATTGGATAATGCTACCTGCTAGAAATGCAAGCACTAGACCGATTGGCTTCATAGTCGCTAAATTTTTTATAGGTTGTTGATATGAATGATGAACGATAAATGATGAACGATGAATGGCAGCGTTTTTTATCAACCTCATTGCTAATTGTTCATCGCACATTGCTAATTGCATTGTTCATTGATAAAAGTACCGATTTTTAACAATTAATGAAACCTTTAGCGCAATTTGGTGCATCAATTTTTTGATTCACTTTTGTACTTCGAAAATTAAATAGACTTTATTTTAAATGATTTAGTGGTTCCAGCACTTCGATTGCTGGAACCACTTTCCTTGCGAAAAATTTCAAGATAAGCACTACTGTACCACCACTTTTTTCAACACACTACCATCAGCCGTCTGCAATCGCATGAAATACATACCGAGCGGTAAATCGTTTGTCTGCCATTCCATTAGATGCATTCCTTTGTTTTGTTTTCCACTAAACAGGGTTTGTACCAAACGGCCACGAAGGGAAAATAGCTCTACTTTCACCCTTTCTTCTTTTGGTAGAACGTAAGTAAGCGTCGCCGTACTTGAAATTGGATTGGGAAAAACGGAAAATGACACATCCCTAATCGTAGTAGTCTCCAAAACTGGGGATAGTTTCTCCTCAGAAATACGATTTTGCACCACTTCTTCTACTACATTGTCCGTACAACTTTCAATCATGGCCGTAAATTCACTACCTTCTTCGGCGTGAAAACCAACGCCCAAGGTAATAGATTGAGCAGCTCGAAAATCTACTCTAGCATTGGGGCGGATTTTCCCCTGTGAATTAATCTTCATTCTACTTTTATAAATTCTTGCGGGAATCGCTGCTTGATTAACCGCCGTATCATCAACACAATCCATTTGGGTACCGGCACACAAACAGTTTATATCGTATTTATCGTTTGTTGTATTTGGGTCACCATCATCACAAGCAAGACCTACGTTGGTACATAGCACGTCAATTCTACCCCTTTTCAATTGAGTCGTTTCATCGTCAAGGAAAACGACGGTCGCAGCGGTATTCCGAATTTGCCAATCAATACAGGACGCACCAACACCGTTTAAAACATCAAAGCATAATTGCCCTAGGACCGTCTTTGCGGGTGCAGTGGCGATGGTTATTCCATTATTTTCTGTCAACAACTCAATATTGAAGGCGGCTAAACTATCTACGGGATTAGTGACCGTAGCGGTAGCATAATTTGCCATCGGTAGCGTGCTACTGGAAAAGATGGGTTTCGCCAGTTTAACTTTATTGTATTTCATTACCAGATTACTAGAACCCAATTTTCCACCATTTTTAAAGCGCAATTCAATATCTACGCAAAGGGTATTCCCGTTCGTTTGTTCGTTAGCAAAAGAAAGTCCGTAGTGCCCGTCCTGTGCTGACAAGGCAAGGTTATTGATGGAAAGAAGGAAAAAGATGGCTATATATTTTATCATGTTAAGCTACTTTGAGGGAGGGGTTGTGTAAAAAGTCCTTAGTATGCAAAAAATTATCTGTGTAACTACTAATTAGCTTTGGGACTGATGATTAATGTCTTCGCCAAATGAATGATGAATGATAAGTGATGAATGATATCAATGTGTAGTAAAATAAGAATTTTGTCTTACGAAGTACAAAAACCATCATTTATCATTCATCAACTATCATTCATTAATACTGCTGCTGCTTAGAGTTATTGGCTCGCCAATACGTATTTTTATCCGTATCATCGACCACTCCATCTAAGTTTACATCTGCTTTGGAAGTACCATAGACAAAGTCCTCGTCTTTCTCAATTTTCCAATAAGCATTTTTATCAACTGCATTGATGGTCCCATCTCCATTCATATCTCCCGCAAATAGACACATCACACCACCAACATTCATTTGTGCCTGAGCACCATTGGAAAATACCGCACTGTTCGGATTAGAAAAATCAAAAGCCGTATTATCATCAAAAGTGATGGGATTAGCGGTCATTACCCCCAAATGATTATAGTGTTGTATGGCCACATAATAGTCTCCTCTTGGCGTATCATTGAAAAAGACTTTGGCCGTACCCGAGGCGTCAATAATGTTACCATCGGCTTGTAGTAAAGCCGATTTAGCGGCTACCAACTTTGCTGGATTGGTTACATCTCGTAATTCTACGCGTATCCAATCTACAATGGCCGCTCCATCCACCGCATCGAACGCCTCATCATATGCAGTTTGTAAACCAGTGTAAGGGTCTTTATCGGGTAAAAGACTATCCGTACTCAAATTGCTGTTCATAAGCGTACCGCTCATAGGCCCTTCCAAGAAGGCTTTTAGAGTAATGGCCGTTCCTTGAATGGGGTCCACTTGACAATCTGGTCCCGCTTTTAGAGCGGGTAGGATTAAATCAGGCTTCGTATTAATAAAATTAAGCGATTGGAACGTAGCGGTAATGGCCGCATTATCTGCCCCCATAAAATCTTGTAAGATGGTACCAAAGATATTGCGGTAGTCAAACTGCAATTGAGTAGCGGGATTGGGTGCATCTTTAACTAAAAATTCGTCGGCCAGTAATGGATTCGTTCCATACAGACCTCCATTCACCGCACTTCCCACTACGTACATGGGCCCTAAAGTACCGTGGTCGGTTCCTTGTCCGCCATTCTCTCTGAACTTCCGACCAAATTCGGAAAAAACCACGGTAATCACTCTATCGGCAATTTGGAGTTTTTCTAAATCTTCTTGAAAGGCTCTCAGTGCTTTTCCCGTTACTTTCAATAAGGGATTTTGGCGCCCCGTTTGGCCGCCATGCGTATCCCACCCTCCTTTACCTGCGGTAAATACTTTAGTTTTGGAACCTCCCGATAATAACCGAGCGATGATTTTAAGCTGATTGGCTAAGGACTCGTTATCGTAAGTCACATCTGGGCTATTACTACCCATGGCAAAGGTGTCGGATACTCGCTGACTGTATAAGTTAACTGAGTTTTCAATCGCCAGAATATGATTCAAAGTAGTTCCTTGGTCCGTGTTCGGAATGTCGGAAATTTGTGTACCCAATCGAGAATTAATGGCTGAACCGAAACCATTGACATCAATGCCTTTGAGGGAAGTGTGATAAATCGTATCGGAGCAGTAATAGGTTTTCTCAAAAGTACCCATCGAAATGCCCAATGGGTCTAAATTGTCGGTGAAAGGTTCTCCTTCGTAAAAAGGATAGCGATTTTGCAGATAATTGGCCATGAAGCCTCGCTTATTATTTTTATAGGTTGCCCCGTCGCCGCCGAATGCCCATAACTTGCCCGACGCAAAATGCGAACGATTTAAACTAGGGTAACCCGCACCTTGGATAATAGCTAACTTGCCATTATCGTATAGATGCTTAAAGTCATCCATATGAGGATTTAAGCCCACCATTTGATTATCCGGTAAGCCTGCTTGTAAAGGGAGGAGTTCGTTCTCCGCAAACTTAATCGTTGGCCGATAGTCGGAATAAAGCTGCATTTGATTCAGAGGAATCAAGTTATTTAAACCATCGTTGGCGCCGTTCAAATGGATAATGACAATGGAGCGGTCGTCAGGTGTACAACTGAGGTTTTCTACCATATTGGGAGTTGCAAACACTCCCAGAGGCATAGAATTCAAGAACATTGGAGCGGTAGAAAAAGCTGCGTTTTTTAAGAAGTTTCTTCGCTTCATGATTTTTTATTGATGGTAGTGTCTATGCTGAAGTTTTTCGCCAAGAAAGTTGTTCCAGCACACAAATTTCTGGAACAAAAAAACCATTTAGATTAAAGCCATTTAGCTACGATTATTAAAAGGTTT
>JBCCQK010000133.1:0-16548 GCA_039024375.1 Bacteroidota bacterium | reverse complement strand
AGGTAGTAGATTTAGTTAGCGGCGAAATTATCGTCACCTCTAAGACTAATAATCGCGGAGAATTCTTAGCCTGCTTACCTTTGGGGAGCAATTATGGTTTGAACGTTAACAAATCGGGCTATTTATTTCATTCCGAAAATTTCGAATTGATTGACAGCTTAGCGCAAAAAACACCTTTTCAATTAAAAATTAAATTGCAACCTGTTCCGACGAAAGTGGCAGAGGAAACGTATGTTGAAGCCACGCCAATTATTTTGAAAAATGTATTTTTTGAATCGGGGGCCGCAACTTTGAAAACAGCATCTTTAGCAGAACTAAATCGCTTGACACAATTATTGACCGAAAACAGTGCGCTTCGAATCCAAATTAATGGCCATACGGATAATGTTGGGTCAGAGGCTGATAATTTGATGCTTTCCAAAAGTCGAGCGGCGGCTGTAAAAAACTACTTAGTCGAGCAAGGAATTGCGGCAGACCGATTGCAACACGAAGGATTTGGCGAAAGCCAACCAATTGCCGATAACGAAACTGAAGTAGGCCGTAAAGCCAATAGAAGGACAGAATTTGTAGTTTTGCCCTCATTCAGTAAACAAGTACCTGACCACAAATAATGATTATTGATAGTTGGGTACTTAATAATGTGGTCGCTAACTATAATGAATGATGGTTGATAAGTGATAAATGATGGTCTTTGCACTTCGTAGGACTTATATTTTAAATTTTACTACATATTGGTATCATTCATCACTTATGATTCATCACTCATTTGGCGAAGACATTAACTTAAATCTACCACTCAATCCATGCAGCTCAATTATAAATCGTTTGGAGAAGGCTATCCGTTGATTATCTTACACGGATTATTTGGGACTTTGGACAATTGGCAGACCATTGCCAAAAAACTAGCGACCCAATTTTCTGTTTATATCGTTGACCAGCGCAATCACGGTCGGTCGCCCCACGATGATGCTTTTTCTTATCCTACCTTAGCCGACGATTTACAGGAGTTCATGGAACAGCAATGGATATACGAAGCGCATATTTTGGGACATTCGATGGGCGGAAAGACGGCGATGCAGTTTGCGCTGAACTATCCCGACTTAGTGAATAAATTGGTGGTGGTGGACATTGCACCGAAGTTGTACGCTGCGGGGCACGAAGCTATTTTCAAAGCCCTGCTATCCGTCGATTTCACAAAAGTGCAAAGTAGAAAAGACGTGGACAAATGGATTAGCACAAGTATTACAGACGTGGGGATTCGGCAATTTTTATTAAAAAATTTGACGAGGACTAAAACGAGCGGCTACGAATGGAAAATGAATTTAGCGGCCATTCATAAAAACTATCCAAATATACTAGCGGCCATTGATTCCGAAGAAACTTTTGATGGGACTAGCCTTTTTATTAGAGGAGGGGAATCCGATTATATTGAGGATGCGGATTGGCCAATGATAAAAGGGCTTTTTTCACAAGCTAAGTTGGCAACAGTTGAAAAAGCAGGACATTGGGTGCATGCCGCCGCACCGACTGAATTACTAGATTTGGTCAACGATTTTTTATTGAAATCAGCATAATTGGCCATTGGGTTTGATTAAGAATAAAGTCACATCAAACTTGAATTTATATAACTAATTTGATACTTTTAGCCTGTTGAAAAATACGTAGAAGGTGATGATTGGCTCATTAAAATAGGAAATCAACACGTATGAAAGATAAAACGCTGACGGGATTGTTGGCTCTGTTTTTAGGGACACTCGGCGTCCACCGATTCTATCTAGGACAAACAAAATTGGGTGTTCTGTACTTAATTTTACTGTTTACAGGTATTTCGGCTATTCTTGGTCTGATTGATGCAGTACTGTTCTTGACAATGGACCAAGAGAAGTTTGACGATAAGTACAATAATAATGAATACTTCGACCGGCCGCCGAGGCGACGTACTTCTCCCCAACAGCGACGCAATAGCCACCCTAAATACATCGACCACCGAAAACAATCTCGTGACCCAAGACGTAATGCCCCCGTTGTGCGCAAGAAAAATCCTTACAAGTTAAGCGGTATTCAAAAATACAAAGATTACGATTTTGAGGGGGCGATAGCGGATTTCAAAAAAGCTTTGGCGGTTGACGGCAAAGATATTGCTGTTCATTTTAATTTAGCTTGTGCCTATTCCATTACGGAACAAGCAGACAAGGCGCTGTACCATTTGGATAGTGCGGTCAAAAACGGGTTTGTTGATTTTGATAAAATAAAAGAACACGATGCTTTAGCTTATCTTAGAATACAAGACGAATTTGAGGCCTTTGAAAAAAATGGATTTTGTTTGGACGAACCCCAAGCACCTGTACAAGCGACCGCACCCGAAGCGAACGAAGACCTCAGCATTTCAACGGACTTATTGGAGCAAATTAAAAAATTGGGAGAACTTCGAGAAAAGGGCTTTTTGACGGAGGAAGAATTTTCGGCACAGAAAAAGCGCCTACTGCGATGAGTGAATTGGGTGTTTAATCGCAAATATTACTTTGTTATAAATAAAATCTTCATTTCATTGTCAGTTATTGCGGATTACGCTAAACCATTTGACGGATACGCTTCTTTAATAGATAAAAGTTATGTAACTAATGCACGCACCAAACAGAAAGCAAATCGTATTGCCAACAACATATAATGAACTACTATGATAGCCAAGACTTTAGTTTCCAACGAAATCATTCCACTCCGCACTTCCGATACGGGAAACGAAGCTTTGTCTATCATGAATGAGTTCGGCGTTCGTCACCTACCAATCGTCAATGATAAACAATTGTTGGGACTTATTTCCGAAGACGATATTTTGGATTTTGACGTGGAAGAAGCGGTGGGGTCTTTCCGACTGTCCACCTTTCGTCCCCACGTCAACGAAAACGACCATTTGTACGAAGTCATCAAAGTGCTCTCCCAGCAAAAACTAACGATGATGCCTGTCATTAATGATGACGAAGAATACGTTGGGCTAATTTCTCAAGAAGATTTGATTCACTACTTTGCTAAAATCGGTTCGTTTACGGAATCAGGCAGCATCGTGGTTTTAGAAGTGAATCGGAGAGATTATTCGCTGGTAGAAATTGCGCGCATCGTTGAATCGGAGGGTGCGGCCATTTTAAGTTCTTTTGTGACCTCCCATTTAGATTCCTTAAAAATTGATGTAACGCTAAAAATCAATCGACCCGATTTGATGAACATTATTGCTACTTTTGACCGCTTTGATTATACTATTAAGGCCACTTTTTCCGAAGAACAGTTTAGTAATACCATCAAGGAACGCTACGATATGCTGATGACTTATCTTAATGTTTAAGAAAATCTAGCAGTGCGAATAATGACTAGTAATTAGTGGCTAGATGACTCGTCGAATTCGATGTATTAAGTTTCCAGACCTGCCCGCAAGCATTCAGGCGGGCTTGATACGAATATCCACAGGTCTCCTAACCTGCATTTAGAATCCTTAAACTAGTGACTAATCACAGGTATCAAGCGTATTTCTTACGTCTCCAAAAGTTGTAGCCTAGGCCAAAAAACAGTAAAAATACTAGGGGTACGACAATATTAATTAATTGCCATTTCGTAGCCTCCTCGTCTGCTTTCGCCTCGTTTAATAGTCGTAATTTTACTTCTTTCGACCTCGCCGCAATCACGCCGTTATCGTCAATCATGTATTCCAAGGCATTAACTAGAAAATCTTTATTGGCGAAAGTTTCCCCTTCGTAGGGATTAAAACCTAGACGTGCAAAACTTTTCGATTTGGGGTCGGTATAGTTGTAAATTATATCTCCGTCGGCCACGACGAGCATTTTCGTTGGTTCACTTCTCGCTTTAAAACCGTACTCTTGGTCGTAAAAATTAATGAAGTCCCCTTTGGGTCGATTTTCGTACAGCGACGGAAATTCGCCTTCTAACAATATTGCTAACGGTTGTGGTCCTTTGTTAAAAAGTGCTGGGTCTTGTTTCGTTTTCAAGATTTCAAAAGTTAATCGCGTCGGGAAATACTGAACCTTACTTCTGGGTGTTGTAGTTAATAAAAAGGTCTTTTCTACGGGCGTTTTTGTTCGCATGGAATCCACCGTATTGGCAAAACGCAGATTGACAGGCCCTAAACTTTTGGTAACGGGGTGGTCTTGATTGGGAATAGAAACCAAATGATAATACCAAGGAAACAGCTGCGTAGTATTGCGCTCGTCAATAATCTGCGGAATTCGGGTACTCTGTAAATCCATTGCCAAACTATTATTGACTCTTGCTCCGTATTTGGCCAGCAGGTTTTCTAAATTATACAAATCCTCGGTTGGCGGGTAGGGCATATAGACCCCTGTGCGACGCAGGCTATCTAGGTGCACATCTAAGGCATCAATTAGCCAAATTACTTTGCCACCATTCATCACGTACTGGTCAATTTTGAATTTGTCCTTTTCGCTAAATGAGGTCGTTGGTTTGGCCACTACCAATACTGCAATTTCGGGGCTAATCTGCACTAGTTTATCCAAATCCAAATCGCCCATATCGTAGAAAGCAGCCAATTCTTTTCGAATATCTTGCGTATTGGCGTAAGGCAATTCACCGTGTCCCTTAGTAAACGCAATGACGGGTTTTCGGGCAGTTTGTAGTTTCTGAATCGCATTCGCCAGTTTGTATTCTAATAAACCAATGGCGTTGTTCAAGGCCTCAGAGGAAGACATTCCTGGGACATCTTCGCCCACCAAGTCAACTGGAATACTACGCCCCTTGTAGTTGAGAATAGCGTAAGGGTAAAAGCGTAGGACCCGTTGCTCTTTGCCACCTTGAATTTTTAGATTTTTGGCTCGAATGCCATCTTTGCGCAATTGTTGAATGCGCTTATTTTTCTCTTCAACGGACAGTACTTGTGGAATTGGGTCTTTAAATTCGTATTGGATATAACCCGAGATGCTACGAAAATCGTCCAGTATTTCCCTTGTGGATTTTTGTAGGCGCTTGAAGCCAGCAGGAAATTCGCCTTCCAAAAGTACATCAACATAGACAATATCGTCCAGTTCAGTTAATAATTGCTGGGTCGGCTGTGTTAAGGTATAGCGTTTTTCTTCCGTCAAGTCGATATAACCGTAGAAATAGTTTCCTATGATATTGAGCCCAATGGCAATGCCGATGACCAAGAATAATTGTAAAATAGGTTGTCTCAAGAGTTAGTTGTTTGGTATTAGCCGTTTTTTTAGAGTTACGTTGACATAAAGTCGCAACGTCCATAAAGTATTAAATTAGTTTCTTTAACGCTTTGCTACCTTTGCGTGCTCAAACCACTACAGAAACGAGTAAAAAATAAATTTTAATCTTTGCTACACTCATTATTTGTCGTCTTTTGGTTGTACGAAGTCATAAATGACTAAAAATATTATTTACAAGATGGCAAAAATAGTAATTTGATAAGGAACCTTGAAAAATAACGGTACCTTCAACTAATTTTGAAATATAAACCCGTATAGCCTACCTATATTGGGTTGAACTCTGAAGAGGATGAACTGCTTTTATGTGCTTTTCCAAGATGTAACATTTCAACTTATTTAGACCTTAGTGGTTGGATAAATAAGTACTACAAACGTAAAACTTAGCGTAAACATTACGAACACCGACACTTTAACAACTGATGATAAAAAGAGGTTTTCTTTGTGGGCTTTTTAGCTTTCTTTTTTGCTTTTGTTATGCGCAACGAGGAAAAGATTTTCTATTGACTAAGCAAAGGGATACGCTTTTTGGAAAAATTACTATGGACATGGGCAAAGCGCCAATTACCTTTGTTCATCAAAAACAAAAAATTACTTTTCATCCTACTACGATTCAGTCTTTTGGTGTTTTTAATGGAGAAGCCTACCAAATCTATGAGACGTTAAGCAGCGAAAAAGGGCAAGCTATTTTTGTAGAAGTGGTCGCCAAAGGCAAGGCCAATCTTTATAAATATGTAGAAAAACGTATTGCTACAAATAGTACACAGGATAGGTACGTTTACTTTTTTGGTACCTCAAAAGAAGAACTAACCGTTATTTCTTCTTCCAACTATCGGCGGATTTTGGGAGCATTTTTGAGCGGGCACCCTAGCTTAATAGAGCAATTGGAGCGTACTGCTTTTGATGAGATTCCGAATCTGATACAGTCGTATAATGATTTGGAGGATTCTATTAGGAAAAAGAGTGGACGCTAATAAAGTTGTGTGCTTGATGTCTAATTTTACTCCTCGTAACGAATGTAGCCAAAAATATTATGCGTGTTACCTTTAAAAATTAGTCACTTTACACCATTTTCGCCGTCTAAAAGTAAAAACTTTAGTGGGCTTTTCATAGTTAGTTAGTGAGAGGAGCGATAGGAAATTCAAGAAATGTATTTTCATCATTACTTAAATGACTATTTACACCGTTCGCCGTTAACCGTGTACCGTCCACTGAAGAAATTTATCACAAAAAATTCCAAATATGAGCGCAGTTGCCATTGCCAAAAAAAATCTAACTAAAAAGGGCTTTTTAGATATTGACGTGGACCCTACGTTGGATTTGTTTGAGGAGATTGAGAAATTAAAAAAAGAGAAAAATGCCATCATCTTAGCGCATTACTATCAAGAGTCGGACATTCAAGATATTGCCGATTACATCGGAGACAGTTTAGGATTGTCGCAACAAGCAGCGTCCACGGATGCGGACATGATTGTTTTTGCGGGCGTACACTTTATGGCCGAAACGGCGAAGATGTTATCCCCTCAAAAGAAGGTTATTCTACCCGATTTGAAAGCTGGTTGTTCTTTGGCAGATTCTTGTCCACCGCATCTTTTTAGAAAGTTCAAAGAGAAATATCCCGACCATAAAGTGGTTAGCTATATTAACTGTACGGCAGAATTGAAAACGTTGACGGACGTATGCTGCACGTCCACCAATGCTATGCACATTATTAATAGTTTTCCCGAAGACCAGCCCATTATTTTTGCACCTGATATTAATTTAGGTCGCTACCTAAAAAAGCAAACGGGTCGGGAGAATATGGTTTTGTGGAACGGTAGCTGTATGGTACACGAAATTTTTTCCCACGAAAAGATTACGAAACTACAACTGCGTCACCCCGAAGCCAAATTTATTGCCCACCCCGAATGCGAAGCGCACATACTGGACATTGCCGACTACATCGGTTCTACCAGCGGCCTGCTGAGATATACGAAGGAAAACTCCGCTACGGAGTTTATTGTCGCTACGGAATCGGGTATTTTGCACCAGATGATTAAGGCGTCTCCCCACAAAACTTTCATCCCTGCGCCCCCAAATAATGCTTGTGCTTGCAACGATTGTCCACACATGAAACTCAATACTTTAGAAAAGCTATATATCAGTATGAAACACGAAACACCCGAAATTACTTTACCCGAGTGGGTGATTGAAGAAGGGGTCAAGAGCATCAATCGGATGTTGGACATTTCTAAAAAAGCAGGGTTGTAAGTCTCTGCGCTCTATTCTCTGCTCCCTGTTCTGAAATAAATATGATTCAAAATAATAGTAACAACGCAAAACGGTGGGTCGAACAACTTTCGACTGACCGTTTTGTTTTTTGCACATACGTGAGTTTAGTCGCTCTTTTTTCCTTAGTTATCAGTAGCTGCGGTGAGCCAGAAATTAAACTACTTCGTGCCGACCGCCGCCACATAGACACCGTGGTTGATAACCAGATAAAATTGATGGAACCCATGCTAGACAGTTTGTGCGAGGCGAATCAAGCTGTCTTACTACAAAAAGCAGTAGATTCCATTGTGGCGGAACGGAAGAAACGAGAAGAACGATTGCGTTTGAAAAAAGAATAGTACTTCTTTAAATATTTCTTAACACAAATCAGCATACACCAATCGTCTTCAAACCAGTTTAAACTATGTACTTACTACTAATATCCATTGTCATCGGTTTATTTATTGCAATGCTATTTGTAAATATTTACTTTAGGATTAGAGTAATGAAAGTTTATAAAGTTTTGGTACAAAATCGAGTGGAGTTTGATGCGAGTCATATTTTTAACGACCAAAAGATGGCCGCCGAAATTTATCCTCGTTATCCCGCTCAAGTAGAAAACATTAAAACCTTTGTCAACCACATTCGCTACTCCATCAAAATGGCAACCGTGTTAACTACGTTGATTACAGCTTTTGGGGCCATTTTGATGTATTATCGCCACGATAACTAAAAGGTCAATAGGTAAATTGATAAATGGTAAATACTGGAACTCCTTGATTAACAAAATAGTGGCTCTTTGACAATTTTTGCGAATCTAAAAATCACGACACTCATACATTATGCTTTAGGGTGAAAAGGTAGCCTTGTCTGAGTAGAAAATTAAGAGAAATTTCTCAGGCAGGAATGCCTAAGCTACAATAACTTCACCTTCATTTAGCTATGAGCGAATCACGAAGTGATTCAACTTAAATAACTCCGTATGAAATGCGGAGATTTGGGCTAATTCGAGCCTAACAATCCTAAAGGGATTGAACTTTTGCAAAAATTGTCAAAGAACCAAAATAATTAAATTCGTCCATTTTCTGGACTTCAAAAAAATTTAAACCCATGAAAAAGGTATTATTTTTTAGTTTTTTGACCCTTTGTTTCACAAGCTGTTTCGAGATAGTCGAAAAAATTGACATTAAAAACGATGGACCGGGTAAGATGCTGGTAACTTTAGACATGAGCGAGAGCAAAGAAGATTTAAAGGGCTATATGGAATCGGGTGAGGTGGGCAATATGAGTTTACCGAGCCAAACGGAACTCAATAGCTACCTAAGTCGTATTGAAAAAACCATCGAATCCGTCGAAGGAATGTCCGACGCAACGGCCAAAGGCGATTTTAACGAATTTATTTTTACTTTTGAGGCGAATTTTGCCGACGTGCAGTCCATGAATAAGGCAGTGAATAAGCTAACCAAAGAATTATCTAGGGGAATGTTGTCTTTGAATGTCAAGTACGAATACGTCAATGGACAATTCACTCGTTCATTTGGAAATATTATTTCGCCAGAAGACTACGAAAAGCTGCCCGTCATGCAGCGATTCGTTTTGGAATCTGCTAGAATGGCTAGTGTTTATACGTTTAGCCAGCCCGTCAAAAAAATGACCAATACCAACGCAGAATTGTCCAGCAACAAAAAAACGGTAAAATTCAGAAGTACACTTGGCGATATTGCCAAAGGGACTAAAGCCGTTAAAAACACGATTAGTTTCTAAATTTTTATTTTCTACCCGGTAAGCGACATGGTGTTATTAATAATTTTCTTTCTACTGTCTATCGTTTTTTCCTTTCTCTGTTCTATTTGGGAAGCTGTATTGTTGAGTATTACTCCATCGTTTATCAATCGAAAAGTACAAGATAAAACGACTAGTCTAGGACACGACCTTCGCAATTTTAAAAAAAATATTGACCGACCGCTCTCGGCTATTCTGACGTTGAATACTATCGCCCACACCGTTGGGGCTATTGGTGTCGGAGCACAGGCAGCAGTTGTGTTCGAAGATACACCTACTATCTTAGGTATTCCTTCGGAAACAATTATTGCCACGGTGATGACGCTAGCCATTTTGGTTCTATCAGAAATTATTCCTAAAACGATTGGTGCCAACAAGTGGAGAGAACTAGCTTCCTTTACCGTCAAATCATTGAAGGTATTGTTATTTATCCTAACACCCTTTGTTTGGTTAAGTGAAAAAATTACGAAGAATCTTAAAAAAGATAAGAACAAGAGTGTGTTTAGCAAAGCGGATTTGGCAGCGATGACCCTTGCGGGAGAAGAAAGCGGTGTGTTGGATAAAAGTGAATCAACGATTATTAAAAATCTATTGCGCTTCGAAGAGGTTTCGGTACGAGACATTATGACGCCTCGAACGGTGATGGTCATTGCTAACGAGGAAACGACGTTGATGGATTTTTATAAAAATAATCAACCGCTTCGTTTTTCTCGTATTCCCATTTACAGCAAATCCTCGGATAACATTACGGGCGTTGTTTTGAAAGATGAAATCTTACAAAACCTCGTTGAAGATAAAGACGACACGCTCATCAAGCAACTAAAGCGGGACATTATGGCCGTTCAAGACGACAAGCCATTACCCGAATTGTTCGAAGTAATGACCACCCAAAGAGCGCAGATTGCCGTTGTTGTGGATAGCTACGGCTCGTTGGTCGGGCTGGTTACGATGGAGGACGCACTGGAAACTTTGCTCGGTTTGGAAATCGTGGATGAATCGGATGGTATCGCCGATTTGCAAAAGTTAGCTAGAAATCAATGGGAGGAGCGAGCCAAAAAATTAGGACTTATAGAATAGGCTTGGATAGATTTTAACTTGAATAATCGTACTACCCATCTGTGTCGGTGCCATAGTTTTCAAAGACCTTTCATAGCGTATCGTTGTGAGAGGTCTTTGCATTATGGTTATATTCTTGTTTTTTAAAATTTGTTTTTGTTTTAAAAATAATCAATAATTTGTTTTATCTTTAAAAGAAAAGTTGTTTATTTTTGTAATAATTATAATAAAGTAAAGCCCAATTCCAATATGAAATATAGGTTGACTATCTACCTTACGTTGTGAATACTCAGAAGTTAATAAATAGCAATTACTGGGTTTTCGAGCAATTTCATTTCAAATCCTCGGCCGTCAACCGTGAACCGATAGTCAATAAGCCAAAATAGATACTGATAATGAGCGATTTAACAAAGAACAACGGGACTGGTAATGGCCAGTCCACTAACGATAATATTATCTCCTTAAAAGGCATGTTTCAAGATTATTTCTTGGACTATGCCTCCTACGTTATCTTAGAAAGAGCAGTCCCCGCCGTAAAAGATGGCTTGAAGCCCGTCCAACGCAGAATCCTGTATTCCTTAAAAGAAAAAGACGATGGTCGCTACCACAAAGTAGCCAACGTGATTGGCCATACGATGCAGTACCACCCACACGGCGATGCCGCTATCGGTGATGCGTTGGTCAACTTGGGACAGAAAGATTTATTGATTGATTGTCAAGGCAACTGGGGAGATAACCGAACGGGAGACCGCGCTGCCGCTGCCCGATACATCGAAGCTCGCCTAACGAAATTTGCGCTCGAAATCGCTTTTAACAATCAGACAACGGAGTGGCAACTTAGCTACGACGGCCGTAATAAAGAACCCGTCGAGCTGCCGATGAAGTTTCCGCTACTCTTAGCACAAGGCGCTGAGGGAATTGCCGTAGGTCTTTCGACCAAAATAATGCCGCATAATTTTATTGAACTCATCAAAGGGTCAATTAAAATATTACAGGGCAAAAAGGTGAAAATTTATCCCGATTTTCAAAACGGTGGTATCGTCGATGTGGAAAACTATAACGGTGGCAAAAGGGGAGGTAAAATAAAAGTCAGGGCCAAAATCAAAATTTTGGACAAGAAACAACTGGCCATTACCGAATTGCCCTACGGCGTCACAACGGGTAGTTTGATTGATAGCATTTTGAAAGCCAATGATAAGGGGCAAATCAAGATTAAAAAAGTTGTTGACAATACCGCCAAAGATGTCGAAATCGCCGTCGAATTAGCGCCCGGGATGTCCCCCGAAGTGACGATGGACGCTTTGTATGCCTTCACGAATTGCGAAGTGTCCATTTCTCCCAACGCCTGTATCATCATTGACGACAAACCACACTTTCTCACCGTCAACGAAATCCTAGAAATTTGTACGGAGCGCACTAAAGATTTGCTCAAGCAAGAGCTAGAAATTAAACTTCACGAACTAGAAGAAAAATGGCATTTTGCTAGTCTCGAAAAGATTTTTATCCAAGAGAAAATATATCGAGACATCGAAGAGTGTGAGACGTGGGAACAAGTGTTAGTAACTATTGAGGTGGGCTTGAAGAAATTCGTTGGTACCCCTAGCGACCCCGCTAAAAAGGGAGATAAACGTATCCAACTATTGCGAGATATTACAGAAGAGGACATCACTCGGCTAACGGAAATTAAAATTAGAAGAATCTCTAAATACAACGCTTTCAAAGCCGACGAGAAAATTGCAGACATTGAGAATCAGCTAAAGCAAGTAAAACACGACCTAGCAAATTTAGTGGACTTCACTATCGCCTACTACGAAAACTTGCTCAAAAAGTACGGAAAGGGAAAAGAACGTCGAACCCAAATTTCTTCTTTTGAAACCATTAAAGCGACCGAAGTAGTGGCCAATAACGCAAAATTATACGCTAACTTCAAGGAAGGTTTTATCGGTATGGGCATGAAAAAAGACGATTTTATCTGTGACTGTTCGGACATTGACGATATTATCGTTTTTCGCAAAGATGGGGTGTTCAAAGTTGTTAAAATTACCGATAAAGTGTTCGTTGGTAAAAATATCGTTCACGTAGCGGTGTGGAAAAAAGGAGATGACCGAACGACCTACAATATGGTCTATACGGACGGAACTTCGGGACGGACCATGGCCAAACGCTTCAACGTCAAAGCCATTACTCGTGACAAAGAGTACAACATGACCAAGGGAACCAAAGGGTCCAAAATGCACTATTTTTCGGCTAATCCAAACGGAGAAGCGGAGGTCATTGGAATCCAATTGACGCCAGGTTGCCGAGCTAAGGTAAAAATGTTCGAATACGATTTTGCCGATTTGGCCATTAAGGGTCGAGCGTCCCAAGGAAATTTACTGACGAAATATCCCGTCAGAAAGGTGACCCTCAAAAAAGCGGGTGTTTCTACTTTAAGCGCCTTAAAACTATGGATGGATGACGTTAGTGGGCGACTGAATACGGACGAACGGGGCGTTTTTTTAGGCGAATTTGATACGGGCGATACGATTCTTGTTCTGTACAAAGATGGCAGCTACGAGTTGACGGATTTCGAATTGACCAATCGGTATGAAGCGAAAGATGTTTTGGAAATCAAAAAATTTGACCCCGAAACGATTATTAGTGCCATTCACTACGATTCCGAAAAAGGAACCACTTTTGTAAAGCGCTTCAAGATTGAGTCCACTACCCTAAACAAGAAATATTCTTACATTTCCGACCATAAATCTTCCAAACTCTTTTTTGCGACCATGCACCCCAATCCCGTTGTGCAGTACTTCGAAAAACATAAGTCGCAAAAAGTAGAAAAGCAGGTGAACTTAGCGGACTTTATCGACGTGAAAGGCTGGCGGTCGCAGGGGAATAAACTCATTGACCAGCGAATTACGGGTGTTAAAAACGTTACGCCAAGAGAAAAGCCAAAAGATAAGGGAAAAGATAAGTTGTCGCCCGGCGATTCTATTGATTTTGATTTGGACGATGGGCAGCCGACGTTGTTTTAGATAAAATTGGGATGTTATGGTATGAATTTCGGTTATTTTTAAAAATCGTCAAATATGTGTATATTTGGTTTAGAGGATGAGAAGTAAATTAAGACCTAAGAGGACGAGTTGATTCTTTCGCCTCCCTTATTCACAAATTTAAAAGCTTATTAATGACGGCTCCGCTTGGACAGGCAATAGAAAAGAAAAAAAGAAAGATAACTTGGGAGACTTTCCAGCAAAAATACCTTACTCGGGAAGTTGGCTATAAATATGAGTGGCTAAATGGAACAGTTGAGAAAACACCACACATGAACAAAGAACAACTCTACATTTTGCATAATCTGCAAAAGTTTTTTAGGCATTTACTGCTAGAAAAGAAAGTAACGGGCGATTTAATTGCTGAAGCGGATTTATTCTTTAAAGAACACCACCGTCGTCCCGATATCTGTTGGTTAACGGAAGAACAAATTTACAATTTAGCTGAGGAAGGGACAGACGTGCCCAGTTTTGTTATAGAGGTTATTTCAAAAAGTGATAAAATAGTCAAAGTAGAAGCTAAAATGGAGGATTACCGCTTAGCTGGCGTACAAGTCGTTTGGAGAATTTTCCCCCACTTACAAACCGTCCATGTTATCACAGGGGAGAATTTAGAAAATTCTATTGCCCACTCTGGTGATATGATTTGTTCAGCGGCACCAGCCTTGCTCAATTTTCAGATGCCTGTGTCTGCTATTTTTGCAAAAAAGAAGAAAAATTAATTGGCTATGTAATCTAAGTTGAACGTAACGATTAGAAAGCGATGCTTTGTCAGCTTTTCTTTCTTTTATGCGCTTGAAAAGCAGGAGATGCTGGCAAAGTATCGCTTGCTTAGGTAGGACAGATTATAGTTCGCAATTTAGGTTGACTAATCACCACTCAACTAATTACTAGTCACTGCACCAGTTACTCTTCTAATATCTGCAATTTCGCAAACTTCAGCATCAACCGCCGCTTCGAATTATCAATTTGTGGAAAGTTAATTGTTGCTACCTTCTTATCTTTTCGTCCGTCCACTTGCTCCACCGTTCCCTCACCAAATTTTAAATGCAGCACTTTTTGGCCCTCTTTAATGGCATGACTCGGACTCGGTTTAAAGTCCGCAACGTTGATGGATAGCTTAGCTTGGTCTCTCGCTTTTTTGAAATTACCGACTACAGTTGAGCGTCTTCTTTCGGCCGTTCCATTCGCTGGTTTGGCCATGCTGAAGCTGCTATCCAAATGGTTGAGCGGAATTTCGTTCAAGAAACGACTGGGAGAGTTTTGACTGTGTTTTCCGTGTCGGTAGCGACTATTAGCGAACGAAAGCGTTAGAAATTCTTCGGCTCTAGTGATGGAAACGTAAAATAGTCGGCGTTCTTCCTCGATGCCTTGAATACTCTTCATCGACATAAAGGAAGGAAATAAATTTTCTTCCAAACCAACCACAAAAACCGACCGAAATTCCAGTCCTTTGGCCGAATGCGAAGACATTAACGTTACAAAATTGCCTGTTTCCTCATCGTCCTGCGTAGTGTGTAAAGCAATATTTTGGAGGTAACTAGCCAATGATTTATCAGTCGCTAATTCCGTTCCTTCTTCCACTTCGTCGTTTTCTACAAATTCTTTGATACCGTCCAATAAAGAGGTGACGTTTTCCAAGCGACTCAATCCTTCAACAGAAGTATCCGCCTTTAGCGTCGCAATCAAACCCGACTGACGAGCAGCGTAGGCGGCCAAATCGTAAGCATCCAACGTTTCAGCCTTCTGAATAAAAGCACCAATCATCTTTTTGAAGTCTCGCAGTTTTTTCATGGTTCCCTTAGTAAGTTCCATGAAATCTATGGCTTCCCACATATTTGTGTTGAGTTCAGCCGCTTTGGCGGAAACCTTATCCAACGTAGAATTACCAATACCTCTTTTGGGATAGTTAATAACTCGCTTTAACGCCTCTTCATCTTGCTGATTGACGGCCAATCGTAGATAACCTAGCAGGTCTTTTACTTCTTTTCGCTGATAAAACGACGTTCCGCCGAATACCTTATAGGGAAGATTGTACCGACGCAAATATTCTTCGAAAATACGAGATTGAGCGTTCGTCCGATACAAAATAGCAATGTCATTATTGGCCAGATGGTAGCGACTTTTTTGCTCGATAATGGTGTCGGCAATGCGCTTTCCCTCTTCGGCATCCGACACCGCCTTTATGACTTTTATCTTAATACCGTCGCCTTTATGGGACCAGATTTTTTTCTTAATCTGCTTTTTATTATGTCCGATGACCGAATTGGCCGCCTGTACAATATGAGTGGTCGAACGGTAATTCTGCTCTAGTTTGAAGGTTTTTAGACTTTTAAAATCTTTTTCAAAGTCCAAGATGTTATCTACCGTTGCGCCCCGAAAGGCGTATATACTTTGGGCATCGTCTCCCACGGCGCAAATATTCTCTTTACTCCCTTCATATTTAGTCAGTTTTTTAATGATGGCGTATTGTAAGTAGTTGGTATCTTGAAACTCATCAACTAATAAGTACTTAAACTTCTCTCGGTACTTCTCCAAAACATTGTCTGGATTGGTGTGCAACAGGTAGTACAACTGAAACAGTAAATCGTCGAAATCCATCGCTCCGCCCCGCTTACACTTAGCCATGTATTTTGTGTAGATTTCGTGGATTCTCGGCCGTTTATTGATGTTATCCTGCATCATCAATTCCTTCATTTGCCCGTACAACTTGGGGGGAATTAGACTACTTTTGGCAGAGGAAATCCGTTGGGCAATGGCGTTAACGTTATACGTATCTCTACTCAAATTCAACTCTTTGATAATAGAGCTAATGACACTTTTAGAGTCCTGCGTATCGTAAATGGTAAAGTTGGAAGGATAGCCAATCTTGTCAGCTTCTACCCGCAGGATTCTAGCAAAGATGGAATGAAAAGTCCCTGCCCAAACGTTATTGGCGCGGTCTCCGACTACCTTTCCAATTCGTTCTTTCATTTCTCTCGCCGACTTATTGGTAAAAGTCAGCGCCAGGATTTGCCACGGCGGAACACCATTTTCAATAATATTCGCAATGCGGTAAGTTAATACTCTCGTCTTTCCCGAGCCCGGTCCAGCGACTACCAAAACGGGCCCTTCAATAGTCGTTACTGCCTCTCGCTGTACGTCGTTCAACTCATTTAGATAATCTTGCATGTAGTTACTCTTTTCTTTTT
>JBCCQK010000132.1:0-16562 GCA_039024375.1 Bacteroidota bacterium | reverse complement strand
ATTTTTCTGGTTTGGGTGGCTTTTAGAGAAATTAGGATTCATGAAACGCGGATGGACTTATCGAACAAGCGTCACCGTTCCAACTTCTTGAACCAATGATTGTCCTGCAAACTGGTAAATTACCCGCCACGGAAAAACACCGTTCTGCACTCGCTTATCACGAAAGGTACCGTCCCAGGCTCGCTCCCAATCCGTAGTTTCAAAGACTAAGTTGCCCCAACGGTCGAACAGTTGCAGTTGGTAAAAATCGGGAACGCAGCCACTTAACGGCTTAAACGTATCGTTTAAATTATCATCGTTGGGGCTAAAGACATTGGGAACGTACAATTGACATAGATTCGTGGAATCACAGTCGTCTGCCAAATCAATCGTAATGGAGTTTTCAAATAGACAGCCTTTGGTGTCTGTAACGGCTAAATTGATGACGAGTGGATTACTATTTCGTATTGGAATGGTGATAAGAGTATCGGTAAAAGTTCGGCCATCACTGGTGGTCCAATGAAAGCTATCCACTGCAAGAGGAGTTGAAAAAGTTAATTGAGCACTATCCCCCACACAAAGTGTTGGTGCAGAAAGAACTTCAATGTCTATAATATCGGGTGGAAAAAGGCAATCGTCTAAGGTCTGACAACTTTCTATAATGATTTCAAAAGTACGTTCGGCAACGCAGCCTCGTTGGTCAGTGGCAGTAACGGTTCCGCTAAAAAAGCCATCTTCTGGGAAAATATAATCGAAGGTAGGCCCTGTGAAATTATCGCCCGTGGATAAACTCCATTCGTAGGCGGTAGTTGGCCCCAAATCATTAATGGAAAAACGTAGGGTGGAATCTGGACATAATACTCCTTCCACAGTAGCATCATCTAATAAAAACGTCGAACAATCAACACCACAAGCGACTACGGATACGTCAACGCCCACCCCATAATCGCAACCGTTGACATCTTGCGCTACTACTTCAATGGTGCTGATAGCCACTCCATCAAATACAAATTCAAAGCTTTCGGTTGTATTGGGCTGCAACTGTCCGTTGATGAACCACTGAATATTGGTGAGATTCGCTGCGCCCGAAATCGAAATAGCCGTTACGCTGTCTTTACAAACTTCCGTCTCCAAGTCAATTCTTATTTGTGGAAGGTCTAAACAATTTATATCACATTCGGCAATCGTAAAGTCCAAAGTTCCCGTATAAGTACAGCCTTCCAAAAGTTCCAAAATATTAACCTGAATGGTATAATTACCTGGTTCATTGAAGGTTAAAATAGTAGTGGGTTCCATACCTAAAGGGCTATCACTTCCACCCGAAACCTGCCAATCAATAAACGTGAAGTCGTCGTTGATACCCCGATAATCGCTTACAAATTCAATGGGCTGCCCAACGCATAAATCACCGTTAAAATCCAACGCCAAAACGGGATTCCCACAGCCGAAACAATTTTTGATAGTAATGAGTGTATCAAAGGTAAAGGAACAGTTAAAAGCATCTTGACCAATAAAAGTTAGGAGGTATTCTCCTGGCGTTCCGTAAGTGTAGGTTGGGGTCAATTGATTGCTGGTATTACCATCGCCGAAGAGCCATTGAATCGATTGAAAATTGGCAGTTGAACGAAATGAAAAATCAATGGGGGCGCCGCTACACTCGTCACTTAGCGTCAAGTCAATTGTTGGTGTAATGTCACAAACTGCGTCGGGGCAATTAAACACTTCAAAGTTATAGTTTTCTGTAAAAACCTCTCCGTTTTCCGTGGTGACCGTCAATTGAATTTGGTAGGTATCGGCTCGATTAAAACTAAAATTAGGTTGAGCGTCAGTTGAACTTTGCCCATCGCTTACTCGCCAATCATAGCTAGCAATAGCCGTCGTTGTTTGGGCAGAAAATTGCAGCACACTATCTACACAAAAAACACCTTCTACCTCAATTTCCAAACAGTTGAAAGCTAAATCGTAGTTCAGTTCATAATTCCCCGTCAGCGTGTAAGCATCAAACTTGCCGAATCCGTAGTGGTAAATGTGAAAGGGATCATCCGAGGTTATTGTATAATCCCCCGCCGCCACTTCCAACTGCAAATAAGAAACCGAAGGGTCAGCGGGAAATGGCCGAAAACTACTCGCATTTAGCGCATTTTCATCTAATTGGATATTCCCAATTTCGGTAGTTTTGACGATTAAATTAGAAAAATGTCGAGTCAATACTGCTTGGCTTCCTACTGTGCTGGAAGTTGCCCGCCACTGCGCACGGCGTGTTTGAAAATTAGTGGGACGGTGTGTTAACATACTTGGGTCGCCAATTCCGCTTAGATTACAGCTTTGACTTTCGTTGATTTGAGTCATAGAAATAGGTCGGGTACTAGTGATAACCGTCGGATTACTTACCTTGGTGGTGTAGGATTCGCCTGCGTTGAGGTTCACTTCAAAATCACAATCGAAAAAAACGTTAGTATCATCTGACTTGGCCATTATTTTTACTAAATCTCCACCTTGTCCCAAGAACGGGACAAAGTAGTAGAGTGCCGTCCAATCGTCAACGGGCAGCGCCTGTTCGTACAGCTGATTATCCGCACTTGGGTTTTGACACACGCCAACATTGGCTTGTTGTGCGCCGCTAAAAACGGCTATTTTTTGTCCACTGGTTGTTCGAATACTAGACCCCGAAAGGTCTCCATTAGCTTGTACTTGGTAAATCTGTCCTGTGTTTAAAGTGATAGAAAAAGGAACGTTCGGCGGACGTAAGCCGTTGGTGAAAGCATTCGGGGTAATCATTATCTCCGTATCATCTTCGGTGGCCACAACGACAAAAGAAGAAGGAGACCGAGAACCTACCCCTTCGTAAAAACAAGTCACCAAGTATTCGTCAGATAGCTCAGTAAGTGGTAAAACGCCCGTTGCTTCCGTAAAAAATAGGCGAAAATGGGTGGTACTTACTTGAATGGGGCGCTCGGCGGTTACCCGAACTCCTTTATTTTCAATGACTTCGCTCGTTTCCGAATACCAAATGGCGGCGGGTAAATTAACTTCAATTAGCTCGTTAGCACCCACCGAAAAGGGGAGTGTGAAGCCCGTGGCGGGGACTTCAATGGTGCCCGTTGTAGCCGTCTCGGCTGCAATGTGAATAGAAAAAACGGGTTGGTCGTTGAAATCCAACGTTAGGTTTTCCATGTAGGCAATCCAAAACTCGGTACCTGCGCTAGTCTGAGCGTAGTTTTCAAGGCTGGTAAAAAAGGATAGACAAAGACAAGCGTACAAGCAAACTTGCTTTTTCATCGTCGGGCTGATTTAGTGGACGTAGTTGATAATGGTTCTCTGAAGTTGGGTGGTCAGAGAGCATTGATTATTTTAGGTGAGATAGAATGGACTTTTTATTATAATAAGGTAATTTTACCAATCACACAAGAAAAACTGATTAATCGGTCCGTATTATTGATTAATTGGTCAGTCGTTCTGATAATAAAGAGTCAAAAAGTAACCCAACTCTTCAGAGTCGGAATGCCATAGTACCAAAGAAGTAACTCGACGCTCCAGAGTCTAAATCCATTAAAAAGAAAGTTAGTCCATTCAGTCTATGAAGTATTTTGTTCTACTATTCATTTTCCTATCCTGCCACCTTGCGCTCAATGCCCAGTCTGAAAAAGCATCACTAGACGACCGAGCGCAGCAATACGCCCTAGAATCTTTGGATAGATTATACGAATTATTATCCATTCGCAACGACGCGCATTACCCGAAGGACATGGAGAAAAATATCCAATGGTGTGAACGAGAATTTGCTAAAAGAGATTTTACAACCAAGCGACTAGAAACGACTACCGTCCCATTACTATTGGCCGAAAGAAAACGGAAAGGCGCCGAAAAAACCGTACTTATTTATTTACAAATCGACGGCCAGCCCGTTGACCCGACTAAATGGGAGCAGAAGAGTCCTTGGAAACCCGCCCTCAAACAAAGAAACTCGGCGGGTAATTGGGAAGAAATTGATTGGCAACGAATCCACGAAGCTTACGACCCCGAACTGCGGATTTTTGCCCGTAGTACCTCCGATTCAAAAGGAGCGGCCAACGGTTTTTTGGCGGCTTTGGACGCAACGGGAAAAGAGGCACAACCGAATTATAATATCAAAGTGATTATGGATTTCGAGGAAGAATTGGGTTCTCCACAATTGCCTAAAGCAGTTAGCCAATATAAAGAAGACTTAGCCGCCGATATGTTGATTATCTTCGACGGCCCTCGACATATTTCTAATCAACCGACCTTAACTTTTGGGGCAAGAGGGATAGCGGAAATCACGCTAACCGTCTTTGGCCCGAGAGTCCCCCAACACAGTGGCCATTATGGGAATTATGCGCCGAATCCAGCCGTTCGGTTGGCACAACTGATTGCGTCGATGAAAGACGCCGACGGTAGAGTAACGATTCCGGGCTTTTATGACGGCATTGAATTGGACGAGGCAACCAAAGAAATATTAGCCAATGTCCCCGACGACGAAGCGATGATTCAGAAAAGTATTGGCATTGCGGCTACTGATAAAGTAGGCAATAACTACCAAGAAGCGATTCAATATCCCTCCTTAAATGTACGTGGAATGCGGTCGGGCTGGGTTGGGCTGCGTTCTCGAACCATTGTGCCCGCTACGGCTACGGCCGAAATTGACGTCCGCCTAGTGATGGAAAGCGACCCCGAATGGCTAATGAGTCTCATCCGCAGCCACATCCAAGCACAAGGTTACTATATTGTCGATAGAGAACCTACCGAAGCGGAACGAATGAAGTACAACCGTATCGTTTTCATGCGAGCGGTCACTTCCTATTTAGCCTATCGAACGGATTTTGATTCTGATGTAGGAAAATGGCTGGACCGAGCATTGACCAAAGCTTTTGGTCAGACGCCCATTAAAATAAGAAATAGCGGTGGGTCGATTCCGATTTCACCTTTTGTCACGACGCTAAATATTCCTGCCGTAACTGTTCCCATTGTCAATCGAGATAATAATCAGCATAGTCCGAACGAAAATATTCGGTTAGGCAATTACGTGGATGGCGTGAAGACGTATATGGCGGTGCTTTTGGAAAAGTTGTAATTAAGGGAATACTCAAAACTCACTCGTAAAATGAAAATTAACCTCAGGAAAATTCTCCTGCGCCATTTTGAGTGTCCAAGCCGATTCGGCCAAAAAGACGTGGTTACCGTCTTTGTCCGTGGCCATATCTCGCTTTCGTCGTTTTAAGAACGCTTTGAATTTCTCCTCGTCGGGACATTCTACCCAGCAAGCCTTGTATAAATTGATGGGTTCGTAGTCGCAAGAAGCGCCGTATTCGTGCTTTAAGCGGTATTGGATAACGTCAAATTGCAGTGCCCCAACCGTACCGATGATTTTGCGATTATTAAATTCTCGATAGAACAACTGAGCGACGCCTTCGTCCATCAATTGGGTCAAACCTTTGGCCAACTGTTTAGACTTAAGCGGGTCTTTGTTGACGACGTAGCGAAATTGCTCGGGAGAAAAACTGGGAATTCCTTTGAAGTGCAGGGTTTCCCCTTCGGTCAAAGCATCGCCAATTTTAAAATTACCACTATCGTACAAACCCACTACGTCGCCAGGGTACGCTTCATCGACAATAGACTTCTTGGCCGCCATAAAACTGGTCGGATTCGAAAATTTCATCTTGCGGTCTTGCCGAACGTGTAGGTAGTTCGTATTTCGTTGGAAGGTGCCCGAACAGACCCGTAAGAAGGCAATACGGTCACGGTGGCGGGGGTCCATATTGGCGTGAATTTTAAACACAAACCCCGAAAATTTATCCTCGTTGGGATTGATTTGCCGCTCTTCGGTGACTCTTGGTAAGGGATTGGGGGCAATTTCAACGAAGCAATCTAGCAACTCTTTGACGCCAAAATTATTAATCGCACTACCGAAGAAAACAGGCGATAAGATTCCCTCTAAATAGTCTTCTTTTTCAAAATCGGGATAGACACCATTTATCATCGTAATCTCTTCCCGAAGGGTATTGGCCGCTCGTTCGCCGACCGCTTTGTCCAAGTCTTTGCTATCCAAATCATTGATTTCAAAAACGTCGCCCGTTTGCTTGCCGTGCGGATTGAAAAGGACTAGATTCTTTTTATAAATATTATAAACGCCTTGAAAGTCTTGTCCCATGCCGACGGGCCAACTCAACGGTCGAACTAACAAACCCAATTTTGTTTCCAACTCATCCAACAAGTCAAATCCATCCTTTCCCTCTCGGTCCAATTTATTGATAAAAACGATGATGGGCGTATCCCTCATTCGGCAAACTTTGACCAACTTTTCTGTCTGTGGCTCGACCCCTTTGGCCACGTCAATCACTACAATCACGCTGTCAACCGCCGTCAAGGTGCGAAAGGTATCCTCTTGGAAATCTTGGTGACCGGGCGTATCTAGAATATTGATTTTCTTATTTCGATAATCGAAAGCCATTACCGACGTGGCCACCGAGATTCCCCGTTGGCGCTCGATTTCCATAAAATCGGAAGTTGCACTTTTTTTTATCTTATTAGACTTCACGGCACCCGCCGATTGGATAGCGCCACCGAATAGTAGTAACTTTTCCGTCAAGGTTGTTTTTCCCGCATCGGGGTGCGAAATAATTCCAAAAGTCTTTCGACGCCCAATTTCCTCTTTGAAACTCATGAATGGTATTAATTTTTTCTAAAATGGAGCGCAAAGTTACGTTTTTACCGAAAGCTGTTTAAGGTTTTAGGAGCGAATTTGTCCGACTGCTTAGGATTTTACTTAACTTTGTTTGTATCGGGGAGGCCAAAACCTAGTGATTTGGACGCTCCGTCAACTTATTTTGTCCAGCTACCGATATTCTATAACTAAAAACTAATGTGGCCGTCAACCACAATGAATGATGGTTGATAAATGATGAATGATAATTTGGACAAATGCAAACTTTTCCAATTTCTCCACTATCCATATCACTCATCATTTATCATCCATTAAAATAACAACCACTAAAAATGATTAAATATTACAACGTCAACGGCGAAATTGTCCCCATCGAAAAAGCGGTCATCAATATTCAAGACCTCGGATTTTTGCGCGGATACAGTGTCTTCGATTTTTTTAGAATTTATAAAGGGCAACCCGTTTTCATCGAAGACCATCTGGCAAGATTCGAACGTTCAGCGGAAAAATTAGGACTAGAAATTCCCTATACCAAAGCCGAATTGGTAGAAAAGATTGTGGATTTAGCAAAGGCTAACCAAATGGATTTTGGTGGTATCAAATTGATTCTAACGGGCGGCTATTCTGCCAATGGTTTTTTGCCCGCTAAACCCAACTTCGTTATGTTAGCCAGTCAACTCACCACCTACCCCGAATCTGTTTTTACCAAAGGCGTAAAATTGATGGCCTACCAATATACTAGAGAAACGCCTTACACCAAAACGACCAATTATCTAATGCCCATTTCGTTGCAAAAAGAAATTGAAGAAGCCGAAGCCTTTGATGTTTTGTACCACGATGGAACCTATATTTCAGAGTCTGCTCGTTCCAATTTTTTCATCGTTAATCAAGCAGGAACAATTGTTACACCCGATAAAAACGCCTTAGAGGGGATTACTCGCAAGCAGGTTTTAGCGATTGCCCAAAAGCATTTTGACGTAGAAATTCGACCTATTACACTCAAAGAGACAAGAGCAGCAAGAGAGGCATTTATGACCAGTTCGACGAAGGGCGTGATGCCCGTTCGGCAAGTAGATTTTTGGCGAATCAATCAAGGGATTATTGGCGACACAACAAAACGCTTGATGCAACTGTTCCAACAGCACGTGGAGGAGTACGTTGCAGTGGCCGTTATTTAAAGAACGTAAAGCTACTTGTATAGCCGAGGCCCTTGAACCGTGAACCGTCAACCGAATAAAGCCCAACAATTTGAGTCTTCTAACCTTTACCAACCGGGGCATTTACTGTCCACCCGCCGATGTCTATATCGACCCTTGGCGCCCTGTCGAAAAGGCGTTGATTACGCACGGCCATTCGGACCATTCTCGATTTGGACATCGGCACTATTTGTGTACCGAAGCAGCAGCGCCCGTCATTCGCCACCGTTTGGGGCCAACGATTAATCTACACACCATCCCTTTTGGAAAAAAGACCTACATCAACGGCGTACAGTTTTCTTTTCATCCCGCGGGACACATCGTCGGGTCGGCGCAAATACGAGTAGAACACAAAGGAGAAGTTTGGGTGGCATCGGGAGATTATAAGGTAGAAAAAGACGGGATTTGCCTACCTTTTGAACCCATCAAATGCCACGCATTTATTACCGAATCGACTTTTGGCCTCCCCGTTTACAAATGGAAACCCCAAGCAGAGGTGGCGCAAAGTATCAACGATTGGTGGAGAAAAAATCAAGCGGAAGGAAAAACGAGTGTACTCGGTGGCTATTCGCTAGGGAAAGCGCAGCGATTGCTTCAAATGCTAGACCCTAGTATTGGTAAAATATACACGCATGGGGCGGTCGAAAATATCAATGAAATTTTGAGAAATCAAGGAGTGCAATTGCACGATACGATTCGAGTAACCCAATCTTTGAAACGGAAAGAAGCCGTTGGTGAAATGGTGATTTGTCCACCGGGTTCCTTAGGAACGAGTTGGACAAAGAAGTTCCCATCGGTTTCTACGGGCATCGGTTCGGGGTGGATGATGTTGCGGGGAACGAGAAGGCGTCGTTCGGTGGACCGTGGATTTGTGTTGTCCGACCACGCCGATTGGGAAGGTTTAAATATGACCATCAAAGCGACCGAAGCCGAAAAAGTGTTTGTGACGCACGGTTACACCTCCATTTTTTCGAAGTGGCTTAACGACCAAGGGATTTATTCGGAAGAAGTCAAAACGGAATACGAAGGAGAGAAACTGGAGGTGGACGAAGAGAAGAAGGCCGCATAAGTTCGTTTCTTTTAAGTTGTTTCCTGCGCAAATAGGGCAAGAGTTGTATGTAAAAAGCTGATTGTCAAGGGGCAGAAGTCAGACCGAAAATTGAAATTTTCTGTCAGAGGTCATACTTAGGACATGTCCCTAGTATGACCTCTGACAATTTATGAAATGGATGGTCTGACTTCTGACCTCTATATTAACATCTCTTTTTGAATAGAATCTTACCAAAAGAGGGTATTCTTGAAATGAATATTTTAAAAATAAGAATATATTTAATATCTTGCTGACTCGTGAAAATCTCTTTTGTAAAACGAACCAGCCATGTTATCTACCAACTCCATCCACGTTAATTTAGCGCGTATTATTGACCATACTTTTCTAAGAGCAGATTGCACCTTTGCGGATGTCAAAGTCTTATGTATGGAAGCCTTGCAGCATCAATTTTGCTCCGTTTGTATTCCTCCCTATTATCTTTTTGAAGCCAAAAAAATGTTAGGCAACACGGATGTGAAGTTATGCACTGTAATAGGATTTCCAATGGGGTACAGTACAACGGGGGCTAAAGTAGAGGAAATCAAACGGGCTTGTAATGACGGGGCGGACGAATTGGATGTGGTCGTGAATATTGCAGCGATAAAGAGCGGCGATTGGAATACGGTTAAAAACGATATTGAGAGTACGACGATGATAAGCCATTTGCGAGGAAGAAAAATTAAACTAATCATCGAAATGGGTTTGTTAGAAGAAAAAGAAGTCGTGAAAGTTTGCGATTTGGCGGTTAAGTCTGGAGTTGATTTTGTGAAAACTTCCACTGGTTTTAACGGCTCGCCCATTACTCCCGAAGACATCACGTATCTAAAAGCATTCTTACCTAAAACGGTTTTGGTAAAAGCATCGGGTGGTATTCGTTCTAAAATGGACGCAGTAGCGATGGTAAAAGCGGGGGCGGATAGAATTGGTACTTCGTCGGGCGTGAAAATTGTTGGGAATAATTGATTTTTGCTTGTTTTAATAGATTAGATTCGGTTCAATGATAAACGGTGTACGGTAAACGGTCTGCTAAAGATAAAACTCATTCCATTCTAATTTTCTACCTACCTATTTCTCAAAATAATTCGTAAGTTTTGTTTTTCCTCTGCTACATTGTGAGTAACTTTGAAAAACTTGCGGTTTTCGTGCAGCTTACTTGCAATATTTTCTCAGTACAAAAAAGATTAGTGTATGAAAAAGTTCGTTTTAGTTTTGTTGCTAGGGGCTAATTTTACAATTTTGGGCTTTAGCCAAAATGTGGTGGTAAGAGAGACACCCGATATTACACGACTAGTCGAAAAACATATTGAGTTAAATCGGGCTACCCAAACGATTGACGGTTGGCGAATTCAACTGTTTGCCACGACCGACCGCGCAAAATTGGAAAGTGCTCGAGGAACGTTCATTAATCGCTATCCGTCGATTCCCGTTGATTGGGAACACGCCAGTCCTTGGTATCGGCTACGGGCAGGGGCGTACGCAACGAAGTTGGATGCTACGAGAATGTTAAACAGCTTAAAAATTTATTATCCAGACGCCTATTTGGCAAAGGACAAAATAAGACCGAGCGAAATACTAAGTTCGGGAATCTAGAGAATATGAGTTTTACCGCTACGGGGACCTATCGGGGCTTGGATTGGATAACGTTTTCCATCTACCTTTGCTTAGTATTAGTCGGTTGGCTAATGATTTATACTGTTGGCTACGAAGATGGATATAATGCGGGCATTGGTGATTTTTTAAGTCGTCCTGTTGGGCGGCAAACGATTTGGATTGGTATTTCCTTCGTTGCTATGTTTTTGCTTTATTTTGTTGATTGGAAAATATTCCAAACGTTAGCTTTCCTTTTTTACATCTTATCATTGCTCTTACTGGTATTGGTGTTGATTTTTGGTACAGAAGTCAAAGGCGCCACCTCTTGGTTCATTTTCAGTGGACTCTCTTTTCAACCTTCCGAATTTGCCAAGTTTGGCACTTGTCTGGCCTTGAGTAGCTACTTGAGTTCTTTTAGCACGTCCATGCGTGAGCTAAAGCATCAAGTAATTGCTTTTAGTCTGTTTTTAGCGCCCATTTTTTTGATTTTGCTTCAGCCCGATGCGGGTTCCGCCATTGTTTTTATTTCCTTTCTGATAATGTTATATCGGGCGGGACTGAGTCCCAATATTTACATCATCGGTGCTTTCGTGACAGCAGTTTTTATTTTGGCCTTGATGTACCCCTCATTTAATATCGTTTTGGGGTTAACGCTATTATCGGCTTTACTTTTATCTTTTGGTTTTAAAAAAAATAGATACCCTATTTTAATTGCCGTTGCAGCAATTGTGGGAGGGATTTATTTGACAAGAATTGGGCAAGTCCTATGGGCATTGCCGATTGCCTTGATACTTTTTGGAGTATATGCTTGGATAGAGTGGAATAATCGAAAGCAGCGAATCGTCACTTTACTAGCCAGTGGTATTCTAGCAGGTTCCGCGCTCGTTTTTACGGCTACTTACGCCTTTAATAATTTGTTGAAGGCCCACCAGCAAGACCGAATCAACGTTTGGCTCAACCCCGAAAAGAGTGACCCAAGAGGCGCTTTGTATAATGTGTTACAATCTAAAATGGCCATTGGGTCGGGAGGATTACAGGGGAAAGGTTTTTTGCAAGGGGTAATGACCAAATTGGAGTATGTTCCCATGCAGTTCAATGATTTTATCTTCTGCACGATTGGAGAAGAACAAGGTTTTGCGGGGAGTTTTTCTATTATGACCTTATTTTTTTTGCTACTTTTCCGTTTAGTGATGATTGCCGAACGGCAACGGTCTAGCTTTTCTCGCTTTTACATTTACGGGATTGCGGGTATTTTTTTCATTCATTTCTTTATCAATATTGGTATGACAATGGGGTTGATGCCCGTTATTGGGATTCCTCTGCCTTTCATTAGCAAAGGAGGTTCCTCTCTCCTTATTTTTTCTATTATGGTGGGCGTCGTTTTGAAACTGGATAGTAATCGGTTTCGAATTTAGCGCCCTCTACGAGTATATTTCCCTATTTTTGCTACATGAAGTTTACGATTGAACACACGACGGGCGATTCCTCGGCGAGGACGGGAATTATAGAGACTGACCACGGGAAAATTCAGACACCTATATTTATGCCCGTTGGCACGGTGGGTAGTGTAAAGGGGATTCACCAACACGAACTGAAAGAGGAAATTAAGGCGCAGATTATCTTAGGAAATACGTATCATTTGTACCTGCGTCCGGGTATTGATATTTTACAACAAGGGGGTGGCTTGCACAAATTCAACGGTTGGGACAAACCCATTCTGACCGATAGTGGCGGCTACCAAGTATATTCGCTGAGTGGCCGTAGGAAAATCAAAGAAGAAGGCGTCACCTTTGCTTCTCATATTGACGGGTCCAAACATTTTTTTAGTCCCGAAAGAGCCATTGATGTCCAACGAGCAATTGGTGGGGACATCATCATGGCCTTCGACGAATGCACCCCTTATCCCTGTGATTATCGCTACGCTAAAAAGTCTATGGAAATGACCCACCGTTGGCTGAAACGGTGTATTGGCCACTTCAATAATACGGATAATTACTACGATTATCGTCAGACCCTATTCCCAATTGTACAAGGTAGTACTTACCGAGATTTACGGAAAATTTCTGCCGAGGTAATCAGTGAGACTGACCAGCCCGCCAATGCGATTGGAGGCCTGTCCGTAGGCGAACCCGCCGAAGAAATGTACGAAATGACGGAATTGGTTTGCGGTATTTTGCCCAAAGACAAGCCCCGTTATTTGATGGGCGTTGGTACACCCGCAAATATCTTGGAGTGCATTGATTTGGGGATTGATATGTTTGATTGTGTATTGCCGTCGAGAAATGCGCGACACGGGTTGCTGTACACTGCCGAAGGGGCCATCAATTTTAAAAATGCAAAATGGAAGGCCGATTTTTCCCCCATTGACCCCAATAGTACTTGTTCCACAAGCCGTTTTTACACCAAAGCCTATCTACGACATTTGATAACGACCAAAGAGTTATTGGGCGCCCAAATCGCTACGTTGCACAACTTAACTTTCTATTTGTGGTTAGTAACGGAGGCCAGAAAGCATATCGCCGAAGGTACTTTTAAACCTTGGAAAACCGAAATGGTCGAAAAAGTGCAGCGCAGATTATAAAATTAGACAAACAGCATAATGAAAGCCATTATACCCGTCGCAGGGGTTGGAACTCGACTCCGACCACTGACCTACACCCAGCCTAAGCCCTTGATTCCCATTGCTGGGAAGCCCATTATTTCGTTCATCATTGACCAACTGCAGGCCGTTGGCGTAGAAGAATTTGTGTTCATTATTGGCTATTTGGGGGAGAAAATTAAGTTATATGTTGAGGAAGCCTATCCTAATTTAGCAAAAGAATTTGTTTCCCAGAAGGAAAGAGTTGGGTCAGGACACGCTATTTGGACGGCAAGAAAGGCATTGAAAGGAGTACAAGAAGCGATTATTGTTTTCGGAGATTCTATTTTGGACATTGATTTTGATACGTTCATGGCTACCAAAAACTCCTGTTTAGCGGTCCGTAGAGTAGAAGACCCTAGAGATTTTGGTATTGTCGAATTTGACGAAAATAAGCAAGTGGTTCGATTAGTAGAAAAGCCTAAAATTCCTAAATCGAATGTGGCCATGGTTGGCCTTTATAAAGTTAAAGAGTTACCGCTGCTGTTAAAATCTTTGAACTACAATATTAAGAATAACATCCGAACGGGCGACGAATTTCCGCTGACGGACGGTTTGATGCGAATGCTACAAAAAGGGGTGAAGTTTGATACTTTAGGGGTAAATAACTGGTACGATTGTGGAAAAATTTCTATTCTCCTAGAAACGAACGCTACTTTATTGGATAAAAAAGGCTACGCATCGGCCAACTTGCCCCCTTACGATAATACGATTATCATCAATCCTGTAAGTATTGGAAAAGATTGCGTCCTCAAAAATTCCATTATTGGCCCCCATGTGACGATTGGAGAAAATACCACCATTCGTGATTCCATCGTCAAAAATTCTATCATCGGTAATTACGCTGCCATCAAAGAAGTCATACTGCAAAATTCCGTAGTGGGGAACGATGCGGGCATCACGGGGCTGCGACAAAGTTTGAATATTGGCGATAACACAGAGATTGACTTTAGTTAGTAGTCCCTCACCTTTTTACCTATTCCTTAAAATTTTCTTAACTACTTATCACGCTCAAATGAGAGTACTTAAACAATACGAAACTGTCAATACTGTTAACTTGTCAATACTAGTAATAGAAAAAACTCTATGGACTTTATGAACTTTATGGTAAAAAATAGTGCTAAGCAGTTACAAATTTTCTAAAAAAAGTGTCTATTTTCGAACAGCTTCGTCTAAAAAGAGATAAGAATTTCTTAAATCTAAGTTCTTTTGGTGACCTTTAGGTGATTAAATAGGTCTTTTGGGAGAGGCCACAACCCCCAAATTGAAATCATTAGTGGGCGACAGAATTATTTATTAATTTTAAAAAAGAAAGATGAAAAAGCAAGTTCAGCTAATAGTTATAGGCTTATTGACGATTATTTCTTCTACGTTTGCGCAAGTTTCAGAAGAAGAAAAAGCGATGAGTCTGGGAGTGAATAACGCCATTTTGGTGAATATCCCCGAAACGACGACCAAAATAGCGGAGAAAGTCTGGAAAGATTACGTGAAGCAATTTAAAGGAAAAACCAAAAAGAATCGAAAGGCAGAAGAGTGGAAAACAACGAATGGCCAAATTATGGCCATCAACGGCGATGCCCCTATTTCGTTTTTTGCTAAAATTCAAGCCATCAACGAAGACGTGGAACTAGCTCTGTGGTTGCCAACGGAAGAAGGTTATGTCTCTTCTACTTCTAATCCAGAAGGGTATGAAGAGGCCAAAAAAATATTGAATGCCTACGCGTTGGAAGTCAAAATTGAAACGGTCAAACAGGAGCTGGGTGGCGAAGAAAAAACGCTAGGAGGTTTGGAAAAAGACCTAAAAAAATTGAAAAAAGAGAACGAAGGCTACCACAAGGATATTAAGAATGCGGAGCAGGACATCGACGATTCCGAAAATGGGTTGATTCGCAACGCCGAAGACCAGAAAGAGGCCGTCCGAAAAGTACGAATGGCCGAAGATATTTTTGCCGTGGAAAAAGACAGTTTGGAAATCCTAATCTCAGAAGCGTCTTCCAAAGCGGAAAGAAAGGGGTTGAAAAAAACGATGAAGGCGGAAGAGCGAAAAGTAAAAGATGCGAAAAATGAACAGAAAAGATTCGAAAGAGAAGAAAACAAGCTACGTAAAACCATTGCTAATGCAAAGCGAACTATTGAAGAGTCGAAGAAAAAAATTGCCCAAAATGAAATAGACCAGAAAAATAAGGTCGAAGCAATTGGGGACCAAAAGGAGGTGGTACGAGCAGTAGAAGGTAGGTTGAAAGAGTTATACAGTCAGCGGTGATTATGAATGATAGATGATGAATGATAAATGATTATCGCCAATCATTTATCATTCATCATCTATCATTCATAACAAGTACTCAATCACTCGCTTTCGATAATCGAACGGTGCTAAATCGTTTAAGCCCAATCGTTGAATGGCTAGTTCGAGTAATGCTTCCTCTTCCATAGAAACTGTTCGTTTTTCTTTTTTATAATAAAATTGACCTGCTGCCAAAAGTGCTGCTTTGGGTATCAAGCCAATCAACTCTGACCCCGTGATGGTTGTTTGATGAGATTGGGCCTCCGCTTTGCAAGCCTCAAAAGCGTGATGAATACCCGTAATTTTATAATTGGTCAAATTTATTGATACTTGCGCTTGGCGATATTCTTCAATGTACCACCCAATGGCTTTGAGAAATTTACATTTTCCAGGAATTCGAACCTTTTCACCCGATACTTTCTTGACTACCTTTCCACTTTCTCTGATTTCCCGAGCTATTTGATTGGCGATATAAGCCGAAGGGGAATCCAAATTAACGTTATAAGCTATTAAAAAATCTCTAGCGCCAATGACGGTAGCCCCTGTTTTGGCGTTGAATTTTTTACCAAAATCGGGCTGCCAATCCACTTGCTGCATTTTTTTGGCCAGTCCTTCGTATTCGCCCGAGCGAATCGTCGCCAAGTTTTTCCTATTAGGTGTTTGAGCGGATTTTTCGTATAAATACACAGGAATACCGAGCCGATTGCCAACTCTTTCTCCTAATTGTAAAGCATATTGACGAACGGTTGCCATTGAAATATTAGCGATGGGAACCAGCGGACAAACGTCGGTCGCCCCAATGCGTGGATGTTCACCTGTTTGCCGACGCATATCAATTAAATTTCCCGCTACTTTGATAGCTTGAAAGGCAGCTTCTACAACGGCTTCGGGGACGCCCGCAAAAGTAAAAACGGTACGATTGGCCGCTTCCCCTTGGTCAATGTGTAGTAATTTGACGCCTTTTTCTCGTCGAATGGCGGCAGCAATGGCATTAATTACTTTGACATTTCGTCCTTCACTAAAATTTGGAATACATTCAATTATCGGTTGGTTGTGCATAGGATTGATTGTCAAGTGATTAGTCCTTTGAAAGTAGGCGGAAAGTT
>JBCCQK010000131.1:0-16616 GCA_039024375.1 Bacteroidota bacterium | reverse complement strand
CGCATAGACTAGATTGGTATTATTGGTTCTGGATGATTGTTGGAGTATTCCAACCGCTTTATTTGCGTAAAGCAACATTTTTTCATAGTCGGGAACATAGTAATAAAAAGTACTCAAATTCAAATAAGCTACCCCCACGTCATAACTATCTTCGCCTAGAATGGCTTTGTAGATGGCTAGGGCTTTTAATAAGTTGCGCTCTCCCTTGGAACATTGTTCGATTCTACAAAAAATACTCCCCATCATCACGTAGGCATTGGCCGCTTGTAGCGATTGAGACCCATAGACTACTTGATTAACTTTGAGGGCTTTTTCATAAAAAGGAATCGCTTCGGCAGGTTTTCCCTTGTAAGCATAATTAGTACCTATTCCACGGTATAATTCGGCCGCAATTTCATGGTTTTTCCCGTATTGCTTTTCAATAATAAATAAACCTTTTTTTAAATAGTCAATGGCTACTTCGTAGTCTGATAAATCATTATGCATCCGACCCAATTCTCGATACATTTTATACAGAGAGGGATGTGTCTCGTCAAAAAGTAATTTCCGTTCCTCTATTACTTTTTTAGCGGATGCCATTCCTTTTTCGTATAGTCCACTGGTCCGATACAAGATAACTTGCGCTTCTTGAATGTTCAATAGCTGGTGGTGTGGTTCGGTCAAATATTGGTTCCCTTCTTCGGTCAATTGGTCAATCAATTGTTGCGCAATTCCCAAAGAGTCCATACTTATATGAGCGTAGATTACAGTTACTTTGGTTTCGATGTACTTTTCCCAATTGGCTTGCGTTTTTAAATCTGTAGCCACGCTGTCCAAAATGGAAATAGCTTCAGAAAAATTCCCTTCCTCTTTTAGTTGAAGCCCTTTCGCCAATTGAGCAGCGATAGTTGATGTATCTTGTTGACCAAAAAGAGCAAGACCAATCAGCATTAACAAACAAGTGATTTTGATTTTCATGATTCCTGTGTAGTATAATAAAAGTTTATTTGGTTTTTATCACGGGGTCACTTCGAGCGCCCCGTGATTTATTGCTTGAATCTAAACGTTTGAAACGACCCCGATGCGCTAATCCAGAAGTGGTATAAAACTTTTGTCACAGTGTAGTATCAATTAACAATTTTTTTGAGTAATTCTGCGGCCACTTTTCTTTTAAAATGTCCTTCCATTGTGGCTATTTCTCGCAGAGTTTGTTGCGCTGTTTCTAAGTCTCCCTTTTTGATATTTACCAAAGCCCGATACCACAAGGCTTCTTGGAAATAGGAACTGGTCGGTTGCACTCCTTTGAAGGCAGCTAAACTCGGTTCGTACTCATTTTGCATTAAGTAACAAAGGCCCAAATAAAAATTAGCACTATTCGTGCGGTTAGTACTGGTATTTTTTGTTATGCGCTCTAATTGTTGGATGGCTTGTGGATAGTTTTCTTCTGTATAAGCAGACATGGCCCGTTGCCATAATTGTTCCGTATCGGCAATATTACCTCTTAGGTTGGGAGCCTGAGGTAATTCAAAATATTGCGCAAATAAGGTATCGGCACTAGGAGTTGACCACCAAGATTTACTTCCCCAAAGAGCAATGATTAACAAAGCAACGGCAGCAGCGACCTTAAAGATAGGATGCAAAAAAAAAGAAGGTTGCTTTGTTTCGTAGGCCTGCATCATTTGCTGAGTATCCGCAATCAACTGGTCGCGGTGGTTCGCTTTGATGATGGCTTCGGCGATTTTGTAATCTTCTACCTCTTGGGCAAACGCTTCTTCCGTTTTTTGGCGAACGATGAAGTCCTCTTTTTCTTTATCAGAAAGTTTTCCCCTAAAGTAATCGACAATTTTATGCAGTGTTTCCTTTTTCATATAGTGTCTCTTTTTAACAAATCAAGTTGAAATTTACGCACCAGTTTAATGAGTTTTTGTAAGCAGTTGTACTTTTGTCGCTTTGCTTTTTCGGCATTGGCCAAACCAGACCGCAACGCTATTTCCTGCATAGAATACCCACCAGCCCCCCAATCCAACAGAATCTGCTGACAGGGTGACCCCAGTTTTTGCAATAGTCCTTTCAACTGAACGACATCTCCTTTATCGGCTAAAATCTGTACAGGGCTAGGACTTTGTTCCACCTGTTCTGGAATATCCGCTAAGTAGGCTACTTTATTACTCGAACGCTTCCGCAAAAAGTCCACACATTTATTATAAAAAATTCGATAGAGGAAAGTAGAGAGTTGGGCTTGCTCCGTAAATCGCCCTTTTTCTATCTTCTCAATGACCGCTAAAACCGCATCGACCAAAGCGTCCCGCGCTGCTTCTTTTTCGATGCCGAGTTGTTGGTGCAATTTGTAGATAAATTTCAGGTGATTCTGCAATAGCTGTTTCGTCGCCGTTTCTCGCAACTTACCACCTGCTTTTATCGAATCGACGAGGCGTTTATCGGACCATTTGTTTTTGGAAAATAACTGCATTAAAAGCAAGTTAGATTTTTTTTCAAAAAAAAACTTGGGAAGGTGGACTTTTTAGAAACTGATTCGAGGAATAGAATAGGTGAATACCTAACTATTCTTTTACAACAAACTCAGATTCTATGAAAAAACTTATAAAATTTCCAGTTGCTTTAGTCTTTATTTTTTGTTGGCTGTTTTCTTTTAAGGTGCAAGCAAACAACTCTAATTTCAATAAAGAGTGCCATACTGCTAATAGGAAATCAACACCCGACACGCTTCAATTTGCAGAAAGAAACAACTTCCTAACATCTGATTTTAATGCGCTGCATTTTGATGGAGTAGATGATTATGTGTCTATTCCACATTATGATGGTTACCAAAGTGATGAATTTACCTTGGAAGCATGGGTCAATTGGAATGAAACAACAGGGGAACAAACTATTTTTTCCAAATGGGGTGTTGGAGGTAATGCTTCCTACGAACTAGTAATAGATGATGGAGAAGTAAAGGGTAAATTACACGGGACAGATGAAGTTAATTATGAAGTGAAGACAACAATACCGCGCAACCGATGGGTGCATTTAGCGCTTACTCGTGATGCGGATGCGTTTCTGAATTTATACGTAAATGGTGAGTTAGTGCACCGTTTGTCTAACGTGCCCCCTATGAATACGTCGAACAAAGATTTTGCCATTGGAAGTGAGAATAACCAAACGGATTTTTTTAAGGGAAGGATTGACGAAGTGAGAATATGGAGAGGCGTAGCTCGAACGGCAGAACAGATTAGTCTAGCGAGGTCTTGCAGCCCAACGAAAACAGCTTGTTTTCCCGAATTAACCCATTATTTTACTTTTAGTAACGATGTTTGGAATACGACCACCTTGATGAATATCGGTAATCAAGGCAATGCCGATGGAACATTACATAATTTTTCCTTGACTGGAGGCGTTTCTGCTTGGGTAGATTTAGGGGTGAGCGTAAGTAGAAATTGTGATGAACTTGTTGTAGGGAATCTGGAAAACTTCTCATTTGGTACACAACGACCAGACGACGGGGTGGTATCTATTGTTTATAGTATTCTTAATCAACGATTGGTTGATAGAACCATTAATCGCATAGAGAGTAGTGGCCCTAACTTTACGCTTACTGGATTTACAAATAATACCGTAGTTTCAGTTGGAGATACTGCTACTTTTCAAATTGATTTTAATCCCACTTCACTTGGAATAAAAGAATCTACGATTACGATTTATTTTGAAAGCTGTCTCGACGAAATGGATTCATTCAGTTTTAATGTAGTAGGAGTGGGGGGAAGTGGTTTTGCGAATGCCCTTAATTTTGATGGAGTAGATGATATTGTCGAGGTGCCCAGTGTACCCAATTTAGATATAGGAAATAACCAAGTTACTTTAGAAGCATGGGTCAACCTAGCCTTACTTCCTAGTGAACTGGAACAACCCTTTGCAGGAATTTATGATGCTAGGCAAGATGCCTATGTGTTGTATTTGGATAGAAATAATAGAGCATTAAGATTTAAAGCGACGGACACGGATGGAACAGCAGCGAGAGTAGGGATACCTGAAACCTTGCTAACCACCAATCAATGGCATCATGTAGCAGGTGTATATGATGGCGATAGTTCCTTAGTGAAAATTTATTTAGATGGGCAACGCATCAATAGTGTTAGTCAACCCAATTTGAATTCGGCGGTGAAAGCAGGACAACTGGGTACGCTAGGAGGGCAATTTTCCTCCACAGGGGGTCTAGAATATCCTTTTCGAGGTAGTATTGACGAGGTACGTGTTTGGAAAACAGCAAGGAAAGATACACAAATCGATAAGTTCAAAAATTGTCAATTGTCGGTAGCTTGTAATGACGATTTGGTACTGTACTATGATTTTAATCAAAATCTACCCATTGTTTCTAACGTAAATGATACCATCCTAATAGATAGGACTACAACTAATAATAATGGAGTATTAAAAAATTTCTCCTTATTTAGAAGCACTAGTAATTGGATAGCCGCGACCGAAACGCTCCAAGAAGCATGTACTCCATTTATCATGGATTACGCTGAAAAAACAGATTTTGGCGTATCATTTCCCGATTCAACGGAACGAGTTCTTTCCTATCCTATTTTTAATGCAGGCAGTCAAACTATTCAAATTAGTAATATCGTTAGTGAGAATAATGACTTTATTATTGAAGACTTTACCCCTAATAGTACGATTTTACCATTAGATACACTTGTCTTTTCCATTCGATTTAAACCCTCAAGGACGGGGAAACAGTCTGCGAACATTAGCATATCTAGTGTTGATTGCGATAATGTTGTCACCGATACTACTTTTACAGTTTCTGGGGAAGGGGGACTATTATCTACTCATTTAGCGTTAGGGCAATCCAACGATAGAGTGACCATGCCCGTTTTTACGGGTTTAGATGATAAAAACAACCAAGTGACACTGGAACTTTGGGTGAAACTAAACCAATTGCCAACTGAAATCACCCAATTATTTGCAGGAATTTATGACTCCCCAAGTGATGCCTACGTTTTGTATTTAGATAAAAGTAAAAACGAACTTCGATTTAAAGCGACCGATGAAAACAGTATAGCGGAACGACCAGGTATTTCAGGAGCAGATTTGACCAAAGATACTTGGTATCACATTGCGGGTGTTTATGATGGAACAAAAGGGACTTGTAGTATCTACTTAAATGGAGCACTAAAAGATGTGCACCATAATCCTGCGATGACGGGCCTAGTTAAAACTGGGCAAACGGCAACTTTAGGCGGGCAATTTTCTTCTTTCAATTTCGACGGTGCTATTGATGAGGTAAGGATTTGGAATACGGCTAGAAGTCAATTTGGTATTACTCAAAATAAGGATTGTTCCCTCGACCCAATTTTTCATCCCAACCTAATTGCTTATTATCCTTTTAATCAAATTGTTAGCAGTGAGGATAATACACAACAAAACCGCTTAGAGGACGCAACCATTTATAAAAATAACGGGACGCTAAGTGGCTTTGCTTTTTTGGGTACTACTTCTAATTGGATAACATCAAATAGTCCCATTTCGGGAATTTGTAATTTACCAATGGAAAATGATGCCTATGTGAATATTAATTGGACATTAGAAAAAGAAAGATGCTTCTTAGACGAAGATGGGGAAGCCTTTTTCAATGGTGCTTATGTATCCCTAACCGCAGATGGTCTAGAAATTTATAACGAAACGGTTTTTAATACGGCGCGTCTAAGTGATTTATACGTCAATGATTTTCGGCATACGATTGGGCCTAGTCAAAGTCGGGATTACCAATTGACGGTTTACGAGATTGGTCCGGGGAGAGCCGTTTGTTCGCATGCTATCTCTGGTGGTACGCTCCCTTTTCAAGCCCCCGAATGGGTGTCGATTTCTGATAACGACTATCCCGATTCGATTCATTTACAATGGCGAAATCATTCTAAGTTATCTTCTTCTTTTTCCATATATCGAGAGAACGAACTCATTGCGGAAGTATCGGGTTCTACGCAAATAGACTCCGTTTTTAGCTTTACGGATATGTATCAATTGGGGAATCCCGCTAGTTTAATGAATGGAGATACCGCAATGTATAGGATAGAAACCTTTAGTGCCTTAATGAACCAATCCTACGCATCTATTACCGCAGAAGGTAGTACCTATCCCACTCTTTTTGTAGCCAAGGGAGATAATTCACTAGAAAAAATTGACCTTAGTTGGAATAATCTTAGCGACTTTTGTGACCGTTTAGAATTGTATCGAAATGGGAAGTTACTGACTGCCCTTTCACAAAACGCCTTATCTTTTCCCGACGGATTACCCACTCCAGGAAAAATTAATACCTACGGCTTACGGCTTTTTCAAAATGATGTCCTCAGAATGGAGGTGCAGGATACCGCTCAGATAGCAAAAAATGGGTTGATTGCCGGTTTGGTTTTAACAAAAGAGTCCAATTATCCGGTTCCTAATACTATCATTACCTTAACGGGGACAACGGATGAAGGCACGATTACTCGAAAAGACACAACGAATGCGTTGGGACAGTTTTCTTTTAATCAACTTTACTACGACAATGAAACGGACTTTACCTTAGTAGCCTCACTCGGGAATACTGCTTTTAGAGAAAATAATTTAGTGGCTACGCTTAATTTAAACCAACCGACTGAAGAAAATTTGCTTTTTTTAGCAGAGGCCGTTTACGAAGAAACAACGGACACCATTGCCATTCAAAACTTTACGGCGACACCAGTCGAATTAGCAGACCACATTGTTTTAGCTTGGGAATACGCTTTTGACCCCAATCAAACGACTTTTTTCAATATCTACCGAGAAAGCGACTTGATTGGTCAATTAAACGATGCGGGAGGAGTGGTGAACAATTTTATAGAGAAGCAAGGAATTCCTAGCACCAATTACAACTACGCTATTGAAGCGTTTCAAAATAAGGAAGGAATTATTACGAAAAAGCGATTACTGACATCGGCTACTTTTCCAACAGTTGCCCCCGTTACGGGATTCATGGCTTCGGCAGCTCAAGATGGAAAGGTAAGTTTAAATTGGGGCCCTTCCCATACTTCCAATAATTTTGCTGGGTTTATACTCTACCGAGATGGTGTGGAAGTAGCCATTCTAGGCACTACTGATTTTAGTTTTGTGGATTCATTGGGCATTTTTGGTAAAAACACTACTTACGAGATTGAAGCTCTTCGAAGTATTAATGGTTTACGCTTTAGGTCGGTTCGAGAATCTATTGTTTTGGATTATCCAACACTTCCCGTAGCAACTGATTTAACGGCTACTGCTTTAGAAAACGAAGATAAGGTCCGATTGAGTTGGACGGTGCCCAGTGCGCTACTACCGACCTTTAATTATCAAGGATTGGCTGTTTATCGCAAAGCTAGCACGGATACTGATTTTACCTTAATTGACCAAATTGATAAAATTTTCTCGACTGAGGTTAGCACTATGGTGTACGATGATTTGACGGGTATTCCTAACCAAAACTACGAATACGAAGTTCGCACCGTAGCCAATAATGGCTTTGAAGGCAGAAGTAACTCAGCACAAACCATTTTCCCCTCCGTTACGCCATCCAATCCTATATCTGCTAACAATGCAATTGGAGCGGTCACTATCAATGATATTGGTTCTTCTTCGGACAATATTGCTGGCTTCTTAGTCCTAGGGAACGCAGGAGATACGTTGGCTTATTTGAATGCAGGGGCTACTACTTATACCCATTATGCCAATAACCCCGCCGTAAACAATATAAATTACGAACTAAAGGCCTATCGAGAGGTAGCGGGTGAACGATATTTTTCAACGTCAAGAACGACTACGGGTAGTCCAGCCGCTGGTAGTGTTAATCCAAGATTACCCGAAAATGTCACCGCCTCCGATGATTTACCCAACCACATTAAGCTGTGTTGGGAATACCCCGCCTTTGTTTTAGCAGAGTTTATCATTCTCAGCGGAACGGATACGCTGGCAGTCATGCCACCAACGGCAAGGGCGTACTACGATTACACGGCACCCAATGGCCAACTACTGGAATACAGTGTCATTGCTCGCTACGAAAACAGTGTCGCCCAACCCGTAAAAGTGGCTGGTATGCGAAAGTCGTTCAAGCGAGCTCAAGGCCGTGTGTATAAGAATGATTCTCGCAAGGGCGTTCCAAATGTGCTCATCAAGGGAACGGCTGCTGGCTACAAAGTGAGCACTCGAACCGATAAAGCTGGATTTTATCGATTGGAACAACTTCCAGTGGCTGGCACAGAAAATATTAGATTAACCGCTTTTGCACCCAATAGCGATTTCTCCGTTAGTTCAGACTTAGCCAATACGACTTCAATTGACCTCACTATTCAAGATAGTCAGGATATTTACAGCGTCAATTTCATTGATTATTACTTGCCTTCAACCGAGCAAGATAGCATTGCGGCCATTGAAAAAGTTACGGCTATACCCAATACTGCGGAAATGATGATTGACCTATTTTGGAGCACCAGTAATGCGCATTATAGTGGATTTGAGATTTACCGTACTGGAACCCTCATTGGAGAAGTTTTAAAAGGAAACTCTTTAACTTTCAGAGATACCGAAGGAACCTATGGGATGGGATACGAATATCAAATATTGCCCTACTGGGATACCGAACTGGGTCGAATTTATGGAGCAGGCGTGATTGATTTTGTGTATTACCCTGCCCTTGACCCCGTTAAGTATTTCAGCGCCACTCCTTTTAATGCAAAGAATCGGCTACGGCTGAATTGGGGACACCCCTACGATACGCCAGATTTTTATGAAATTTATCGCAATGATGAATTAATTGGGGTGGTTAATAAAAATAGTCCTCAGATGTTTTATGATACCACGGGGACGCCGGGGCAATTATATCGGTATGCTATTATTGGAAAACGAGGAAGTACAATGTCCGCCAAAGTGACTATCGAAGCGTACTATCCCTTAGTTGACCGAGTACAAAATTTAATAATAAGTGTTCCTGAGCACGAAGCAGATGCACAAAATACCCAAAATCACATTCGATTAGATTGGGCGTACGAGAGCAGAGTAGTCGATGGTTTTGAGATTTACCGCGCTAATGAGTTAATTGCACAAGTAGCAGATACAACTCGGTTTTACCAAGATTTTACGGGAGAACCCAACCTAGATTACGAATATCAAGTCATCCCCTTAGTTGAAAAAGAAAACCAACAATTTCGTTCTTTGGAGTTAAAAGTCAACGGTAATTATCCTGTCTTGGCTTATCCAACCAGCGTACAATTGTCTAGTGCGTTGGATAGCTTGAACGGTGATAGTTTAGGAGGAGTGCGAATAGCTATTTTTCAAGACGTTCCTGCTAATGAAGGATTTAACATTTACCGAGACGGTCAGCTCATTCAAACGCATACGCATCCTAACCTTTCAGATACTTTAATCACTTACGATTTTGAGGGGATGCCCGAAATGACACACACTTGGGAGGTGAAATCATTTAGTGAGCGAAATGGTACAGCATATCAATCTCCGGGAGTACAGAGAACATTTGAGTTCCCCGCTATTCCTATGGTCCCTAGTTTTATAGCGGTGAATAACGTTCAAACGTACCGACTCAATTGGACGTACAATCGTGGAGTAGCCATTGATGGTTTTGAAATCCACAGGGAAAATGAACTATTAGCAACGCTTTCCAAAGACCGTCGTTGGTATCATCTTTTATTGCCTACTGCCCAACTGACCAAAGATGGTACTTATCAAATTCGAGCGTTTAAAAACATTAACGGTCAGCCAGTTTTTAGCCAATCCAAGGACTTGCAACTTGATGGTTTAGGATTTGAAACGAGCAGTGGCGTAGATACGGTTTCGTCAGTTTCCGCTAGCGACGGCACCTTTACGAATCAAACACGGATAGAATGGGCGCTTCCGAACGATTATCCAACGGTTGACGGGTTCCGAATTTACCAAGACGGAGAAGTTTTAGCGGAGGTTGGCGCTTCGCAGCAATTTTATATTGATTTAGACGGTGTACCCGGTAAAACCTACGTCTATTCGGTTGTTGGCTTTACAGCTTCCGCCGAGTTGGTTCCTAAAATGGATACGGGGTATAAATTGGCCGATGGCGTGTTAGCGGGAGAGGTAAAAACCCTGACTAGTAACGTGGGGGTTAATGGCGTAACCATTACCGCTACGGCAGAGGTAGAAGGGGCTTTTTACACGTACACGACCCAAACGGATAATTCGGGTACCTTCTCCTTTAACACCGTTTTTTACGGAGCTAGTACCGCCAAATATCAACTTACTGCCCACCTAGACAATCATTCCTTTACGCCCGAATCTCGAACGGCTCAGTTGACTTTTAATCAAAATACCCAAAACGGAAATTTCTTTTTTGACGAAACGGCTTACATCGTTCGGGGGCAAATTAATCCGCAAAATACCGACTGTCGTCTAGCAGATATTGAAGTAAAAGCTATTTCTTATTTTAGAATTGGTAATACTAAAGATGTAACGACTCGAACGACCGAAACGGGTACCTACAGTTTGGTAGTAAACCCCAATCGACCGGGCCTAACGAGCTTAAAAATCAAGGTAGAAGACATCCAAATAAGTACTAATACGACTATCCCTGATAGCACTATATATAATTTTGTGGCTAGTGGGCAAGATAGTTTTACGCTAGTAGATTTTAATAATTTTCCTTTACTACAAGAGCTAAATTTCTCCGAAACAACCAATTACCCCGTAGAAATAGTGATACAAAACACTTGTAAATTACCCATATCAAATGACCAATTTTCTATTCGTATCAAATCTATTGATGGTTGCTACGACCAAACTTTTAAAACCTTCAATAATGGTAAATTAACGCTCAACCTACCACCGTTGAATTACACCTTATCAGTCGTAGATGTGAGCAATTTGAGTGCTAGTAATGTGACCGTTTTAAATTATTTTAAGAATCGTCCACAGTTGTTAGATTTGGCTAGCATCCACAAAAATGAGGCAAGCACTTTGTCTGATACTGAAATAAGGGCCTTAACGAAGCGGGTTTTTAGTTACCATACGACACCAACCATCAGTCTACTAAAGGATTTTCCTTCCGAAAGTTACGTCTGCGATGATAATACTTCCTTTGCCGCTTTAGAGCAAGGCCAGACCTATCAATTAGCATTTGCTGTAAATGAGCTACAAAATAATTTGCTTTGTCCTGTCAAGGAAGGCTATCTAAAAATAAGTAACGCAGCGGCACGAACTGAAAATACAATTTTGCAGTATGACGCAAATTTGGATGCTTTTGAACCCTATACTTTTACAGCTAGTGACCCCTTGATTGTTCCTCCCTATATCTACAATCTAACGGTAGAATATTTTTCTGCGGATAATGATTTTTTAGGTACTTTTTCCAAATCCATCATTGTACAAGGAGATGCGGCCATACCCGGTACCGATGTAATTGTTAATCCAGACTCCGCGGGGTCAGAAATCAATTTTCCACTCTTCATTTTGCGAGACCCTCCGGGAGATGCGAGCTTCAGTACAATTGGTAAAGGCAAAACTATCCAAAAATCGATTACCGTTGCGGATGAAACAACGGGAGCTGCGGGGCTAGTACTAGAATCAAGTTTTCTAACGATTGCCGGTTCTTTTTTCGAAGGAGAATTTTTAATTGGTGGTGGCAATACAGGAAACTTAAATTGGGAGTACGAGATTACGACCACTCAAGCTATCAGTACTTTGGATGACCCCACACAGATTGGAAGAAAAGCAGACGTCATTGTAGGAGCAGGGATAGCAATGGCTTATGGATTTATAAAACGCTTGCGGGTAGAGCGTTGCGACAGTATTTCATTGGTCAAGCAAATTGGCGTTGCGCCCAATAAAATCAATACAACTTGGGTGTTTACTGTTGCTCAAATTGAAGATATTATTAAGCAAGCTAAAGAAGACTCACTAAAAATAACGCAAGGAACCCTGACCCTCGTCGAAGGAGGTACCCAACTATCGGTAGAAGAGGCACTCAGAAAAAATAACATTCGGATAAGTAATTGGCAAAAAATACTAGAATACCACGACGTAAATACGGTTCCTTACTATCAGGTTTGTAATACGAAATCTAAGCAATACGAAAATTCGGCATTTAAGCGAGAAATTAAAACTTGGCAAGAAAATACTTGCCCACTATTTGGTACTTACGATACCGATGGAACCTTCCAGTTAAAAGAAGACATTGTGTGGACACAGTCTCTATTGGATACTTTTACTGCGATGTCCAATGCCATTCGAAACCTTTCAGAGGAAGTGCCAGACCCCAACACTCCTCTAAAATGGGGATACGGTGAGGATATTACCTCTTACGTAGATGCCGAATACGAAGCCATTTTCGGTACGAACGCTGAGAATATTACTTTTAGTGGAGGCACTTCTTTGACTAAAACAATCAACAGTGGTAAAGCAAGTTCCAAGGAATTTTCTAATTCTTTTACGTTCAATTCTAAAGTTAGTGCAGGGGCCGCTTTTTCAACGGAAGTTTCTTTAGGCCTCTTTGGTGCCGAAGCGGTCATTCACGAATCGGACGGTAAATTTGGTGGGGTCATCGAAACTGGTTATAACATCACAGAAAGTCGTAGTCGTGCTGAATCCAATACCGTAGAAATAGAATATACCCTTTCCGATGATGATGCGGGTGACCAATTTAGCACCTTCGTATTTCAGGGACTTTCTCAAAACCATACCCCTTATTTTGTTTCGCTTGGTGGAAGGAGTAGCTGTCCGCCCATACCTGATGAAACCATCCTCAGAGATGCCCCATCCATTTATTTGATTGATGCAGAAAATGGTAGCCTTAGTAAAGAATTATCCCTCCATGGGGTGCCCGCCAACGAAGCCGCTACCTTTCATATCCAAATAACAAACGGAAATCCTTTTGGCGAAAATCGAGACTTAACCGTTTATCTAGAAAATAGCTCCAATTTGAACGGTGCTTTTGTCCGAGTAGGTAGCGAATTATTAGGAGAAGACACTTATTTAGACATGGCCGCAGGACAACCATTGACCCTTCCATTAACCATCGAACGAGGGTTGTCAAGCCACGAACATGTAGGATTATTAATTGGCTTGAAGCCATTTTGTAGAGATGGTGTATTTAATACGGGCGATACCGATTTTATTACCGTTAATGTTCATTTTGCGAATCCTTGTATGCCAACGACTATCGTCAATCCTGGTAATAACTGGCTTTTGAATAGCAATAATAATCAGTTACCTATTACAGTAAGAGACTACGATGCAGGCAGTGTAGAAAGTATGGAATTAGAATATCGCCGAACGGATGTTCCCAGTAATTGGGATTTAATCCGCATCAATGACCTTGGATTAACCGCTACCGTCGGTGCGGATGAGTTGGAAAATACGCAGGACTATAATTTTGTTTGGACGCTTCCTAACAGTAATTTTTATCAAGATGGCAATTATGAAGTACGGATAAAAACGACTTGCCAAAACGGAACCGTTAGCTATTCCAATATTGTGGAAGGACGCATTAACCAAAGCGGCTTACAATTATTCGGTACGCCCGAACCCGCCGACGGATTCTGGATACCCGGTGATGAGATTTCCATAAGTTTTGATAAAAATGTGGATTGTGCGCAGTTTAACGACCCTGATTTTGTAGCGGCAAACTTATTCGTGGTGGATAAAACGACTGATGATACGCTAGATTTTAGGGTGGCTTGTCGAGAAAATAAATTAATTTTCACAACCGACGAAGCCATGAGTATTTACGATGGGCATCTTTTAGAAGTGACGGCACAAAGTATTGCTGGGCTTCTAGGGAACGTATCGGATACAGCCCGCTGGTCTTTTAAGGTCGTAACTCAGCAACTGTACTGGAATCAAGATACGCTGCAAGTTCAATTATACGAAGGAGAGACGCAAAATCTAACGTTGCGTTTAGAAAATATAAATAGTGTGGCCGCAGTCGAAAATATTAATTTAGTAGCAAAAGATGGGCAAATAGATAATTGGTTGAGTTTACAGCCAAGTAGTAATTTTGATGTTGCCCCTACGGGTCAACCGATTACTATCCAACTAACAGGTAATCAACCGATTGGAGAATATATAGAAGTCATCCAAGTGAATGGGTTAGGTGTCCCTAATCCTCCAGAAGTGGTTGTCCAACTTATCATTATTCCACAAGCGCCCAACTGGCAGGTGAATCCAGCTAATTTTGCGGGTTCTATGAATCTTGTAGCCAATTGGCGATTTACGGATGGAGCCAGTACTACCTTATCCATTGATGAAAAAGACCAAATAAGTGTTTGGGTAGAAAATACCATTCGAGGCGTAGCAAATATTGAAAAAGTCGGACTAGACTTCTACGCTGCTTATTTGACCGTATCGGGTGGAACGAGCGACCAAAACAAAACCTTACAATTTAGAGTTTGGGATGCTTCTTCGGGAACAGAATATGAGGCTTTCCCCGAAACGCCCATTTCCTTTGTTGTAGATACGCTAGTGGGTACGACTGCTTTACCTCAGGAATTATTAGTAAATGCATCGGAAAACCGAGTTACCTATATTCCATTAAATAAAGGCTGGACTTGGTTTTCAGTTCCTACACAATTAGTGAAGGACGATTTGAATAACGCTTTACAATCTCTAACTAACGCAACTACTGGAGATTTGATGAAAAGCCAAAATGGTTTTGCCGAATACCAAGCCAATGGCCAGTGGGTCTCGGAAGGAACAGATACGTTAAGGCATTTAGCAGCGGGTCAAGGGTATATGATTTTTTTACAAAATGGGCCCGACACGTTACGCTTAGTTGGGGGAATCCCTACCCCAAGTAATATCCAGTTGACGAATAATTGGAATTGGATAGGATGTTCATTTCCCGCTGCTCGGCCAATCAATGAAGCGATTACCATCTCCAATTTGACCACTAATGATGTCATTAAAACCATTCGTCAGGATGGGACCGCTCCCTTCGCCATCTACGATGGTAGTTCATGGACGGGTTCTTTAGCCGAACTACGCCCCGCAGATACCTATAAGATTTCGATGCAAAATGGAAGTGGTGGTCTCTTAACTTTTAGTAATGGCTTTCGAGGAGAACAGGATAGTGAGAAGGCACAATCAAGAAGCACCACCTCTCCCGAAAACCCGAACTCTTGGGAACAGGCCGACTTTAATTACCAATACACGATTCCGCTCATCGCCCAAGTAGATATTGGCGAAGGCTTAACTACCGATACGAATGATAAACTAGCTGTTTTTGTAGGTAATGATTTAAGAGGAGTAGGCCAGTTAATTTGGTCAACGGAATTGAACAAACATTTAATTTCCATGCTGATTGGTGGGGTAAACCCAGAGGAAGCCTATGATCTATATTATCATGATAATAGCGCAGATACGGTAGCATTCCTAAATGCCCCCCTACAACTTTCTTTGGACGAGGCCGGTCGGGGTAGTACCAATTATGGTTCGTACGCTACTCCTTATTTATTGGGTGAAAAATGTTCTGGATTTAGTGCAGCTTTTACCGTCAATGACCGAACGCCAGAACCCCATTTAGAAGTAGTTCAATTTATCCCTTCTAAACAAGATGCTAGCTTTACCTACGAATGGGCTTTTGGAGACGGGCGTACTTCCAATGAAATGTTACCTCGCCATATTTACACTAGTAATGATTTATTTGACGTAACCCTCAAAATAACCTCGGACGATGATTGTGAATTAGTTGATACCGCAATGGCTTACATCCAAACGGATGGTTCGATTATTTGTGAAAGTACCCTAGATACGGACGAAGATGGGATTGGAGACGACTGTGATAATTGTCCGACCCTAAGCAATGCGAACCAGTCAGATATCGATGGAGACGGAACTGGAGATAGATGCGACTGCTTGGTCGATAATCCTAACGATAGAACGCTAAACTTTTTTGGAACCATCGCCCCTGCCACTCATCAAACCTCTTTTGGTATCATCTCCAATGGACAAGTTGAAGCGAATACGAAGGTGACCTTCAAAGCAGGAAAAGCCATCCTTCTTTCACCCGGTTTTCACGCTAAAGCCAATGGAATGTTCACCGCAGTCATCGACCCGTGTAGGAACGAAGTGGAGGAGGTTGAAACGTCAAAAGAGGCACAAAGTAGGAATAATACGCAGCCCGATGAACCTTTTTTAATCAATGAATTTGACTTCAAACTCGTTCCAAATCCAACGTCAGGCCATACCAGCGTTCAGATAAATTTAGCCGAAGCGACGGCCGTTCAGTTAAGTTTACTCGATGTCCGTGGAGGCTTGGTGAAGCAGCTAATTAGCCGAGAATCACTCGCTAAAGGTCCTCATCAATTCGAGTTTGATTTAACCAATCAGCCGGCTGGCGTTTATTATTTTGTTTTAAAACAGGCTTCGGGCCTACAAACTAGGAAGTTGATTTTATACTAGAAACTGGATAAAAAAGTGATTTCTAGGACCTCAGAGAAGTCTAACCTATTTAGTATTTTACTAATTTTTCTGAGTGACTGACCTCAGCGAGGTCATACCTAGTGGTTCAAGTCATAAGTAATTGATAGTTTAATCGAGTGTATTTTTTCATTAGACAAGGCATTTTTTTTTGAGAATAGCCGTAGCTCTTTGAGAAAAAAATAACGCAGTAT
>JBCCQK010000130.1:0-16685 GCA_039024375.1 Bacteroidota bacterium | reverse complement strand
TATTGATTGTCAACACTTTTAGATTTTGGATTTGTAATTTTAAATTTTACATTTTCCTAAGATTAGCGGTTTTCCCTATTTTAGCCCAAATTTTTCTAATACAACGATTGGCCATGCAGATTCGATTTCTATTTCTCTCCTTAATTATTTGTACACACCTACAATTTTCCTTTGCCCAAGACAAAAAGAAAGCCGATTGGGAAGTCAGCAATCCGCCCGGAGAAGGCTGGAATTGGAAAGACGTCCAATTCACTACCAACGAAGGCACTTGGATGAGTTTGGACATTAGCCCCGACGGACAGACGATAGTTTTTGATATGTTAGGTGATATTTATACTATGCCGATTAGCGGTGGTAAAGCAACGCCTTTGCGGCAAAACGTAGCGTGGGAAGTTCAACCGAGATTTAGTCCTAACGGTAGTAAGATTTTGTTTACTTCCGACCACGGCGGTGGCGATAACATCTGGACGATGGACGCCGATGGTAAAAATCCAAAACAGATAACGAAGGAGTCGTTTCGACTATTGAACAATGCCAGTTGGGCACCCGACGGTCAGTATTTTGTGGCTCGAAAGCATTTCACTTCGGGTCGTTCGTTGGGCGCAGGTGAACTGTGGATGTACCATATTTCGGGCGGCAGTGGTATGCAGTTGACGAAGCGCAAAAACGACCAACAGGACGTCAACGAACCCGTCGTTTCACCCGACGGCCGTTACGTATATTACAGCGAAGATATGTACCCCGGCGGCTTTTTTCAGTACAACAAAGACCCTAATAGTCAGATTTACGTGATAAAAAGATACGACCGAGAAAAAGGGGAAACGAAGACGATTATCCGAGGACCGGGCGGGGCGTTCCGACCACAAATTTCGAACGACGGTAAAAAATTGGCCTTCATCAAACGAGTTCGAACGAAGACCGTTTTGTATATCCACGATTTGGAAACAGGGGAAGAATTTCCACTATTCGATAAATTAAGCAAAGACCAACAAGAGGCTTGGGCCATTTTTGGCGTCTATCCGGGTTTCGATTGGACGCCCGACGATAGTGCTTTGATTATTCAAGGATTGGGCAAATTTTGGCGGGTTCCCGTCGCCATTGCCGACGGAAAAGAAATTGCGGCAGTGGACATTCCATTTACCGTTGACGTGAAGACGAAGGTAGCCGAAACGGTACGTTTTAGAAATGATGCTTTCGAAGAAGAGATGACGGTAAAGGCGATTCGAAATGCGGTAACTTCGCCCGATGGCAGCTATTTGCTGTTTAATGCCTTGGGTAAAATTTGGAAAAAGACGTTGCCCGACGGCCAACCGACGGAGTTAATTGCGGACGCTGCTGCACAAAGAGAAAAAAGTGGTACAGTCCCTTTCGAAGCCGAAGCCACCTTTTCGCCCGACGGAAATAGGATTGCCTACGTCACTTGGGACGACGAAGCCATGGGGACGGTTCGCACCTTCGATTTGATGACTAATACTCAAAAGACACTAACTCAACAAAAAGGCATTTACCGGACGCCTAGTTTTTCCCCCGACGGCAAAATGGTCGTTTTTAGAAAAGCGGGTGGTAATAGTCACCAAGGGTTTGCTCACTGTAAAGAATCGGGCATTTATACTGTTCCCACCGACGGTAGTGAAGCACCTAAGTTCGTGACGCCCAACGGCGAGTATCCTATTTTTAATAAAAAAGGAGACCGCATTTTTTATCAAACGGGCGGCTATATTTTTGGCAGCTTGACCAAAAGTGTACAAAGCGTCAACTTGAACGGTAAAGATAAAATTGACCATTTTGACGGCAAATATGCCCAACGTTACGTTATTAGCCCCGATAATCAGTGGGTCGCTTGGTCGGAATTGTTTAAAGTTTACGTAGCGCCTTTTCCCAAAACAGGCAAAAAAGTGGGATTGACTTCCAAAACCAAAGCCGTTCCCGTGGCGCAAGTGGCCAAAGATGCAGGTATCAATATTCATTGGTCGGCGGACAGCAAAAAGCTACATTGGACACTAGGGCCCGAATACTTCACCGATAATCTGACCGAACGCTTTAAATTTTTAGAAGGTAGTTTAGATAGCTTGCCGCCAATGGATTCCGTTGGGTTGCAAATAGACTTAAAAGTGGCCAGTGATAAGCCTAAAGGCGTGATTGCCTTGACCAATGCCCGTATTATCACAATGGAAAAAGACGAAGTAATTGCTAAAGGAACGGTTGTAATTGAGGAAAATATTATCAAAGTGGTAGGTAGAAAAGTAAAGATTCCCAAAGGTGCAAAAGTAATTGACTGCACGGGCAAAACCATCATGCCGGGCATCATGGACGTACACGCCCACAGCGGCAACTTCCGCTACGGACTGAGTCCACAAAAGCAGTGGGAATACCACGCCAACTTAGCCTACGGTGTCACCACCTCGCACGACCCGTCAGTCAATACGGAAATGGCTTTCGCCAACGCCGAACTCATCAAATCGGGCAAGATGGTTGGCCCTCGCCTATTTAGTACAGGAACCATTATTTACGGTGCGGACGGCGATTTCAAAGCGGTCATTAACAACCTAGAGGATGCGAAATCGGCGTTGCGACGCACCAAAGCCTTCGGTGCTTTTTCCGTCAAAAGTTATAACCAACCGAGAAGGAATCAACGACAACAAGTCATGGCGGCCGCCCGAGAATTGGGCATATTGGTGGTCCCCGAAGGTGGTTCTTTTTTCAACCACAATATGAGTATGGTCATGGACGGTCACACGGGCGTTGAGCATAATATTCCCGTTGTTCCATTGTATAAAGACATCACCAATTTTTGGGCCGCTTCCAAAGCGCATAATACGCCGACCTTGGTGGTCAATTACGGTAGTGTTAGTGGAGAATATTATTGGTACCAAACAACCAGCGTTTGGGAAAAGGAGCGACTGTTAAGTTTTACACCGAGAAACGTGGTGGATAGTCGGTCGAGACACCGCACGATGATTCCGATGGAAGAATACGATAATGGGCATATTTTGACGTCGCAAAGTCTGAAAAAACTGGCCGACCAAGGGGTGAAAATTAACTTAGGCGCACACGGTCAATTGCAGGGTTTGGGCGCTCATTGGGAATTATGGATGTTACAACAAGGTGGAATGAGTAATTTAGAGGCGTTGAAATGTGCAACCATCAACGGTGCCACTTATTTGGGGATGGACCACCAATTAGGTTCCATCAGAACGGGAAAGATTGCGGATATTATTGTTTTGGACAAAAACCCTTTGGAGGATATAAAAAACTCAGAAACCGTTCGTTACACGATGCTGAACGGTCGGTTGTACGATGCGGCTACGATGAATGAAATCGGGAATTACGATACAAAACGGACGAAATTTTACTTTGAGCAGCCGGGCAGTGGAAACGGTTTTCCTTACTTTTTGGAGACGGGGAGTCATTTGCGGCCACAGTGTTGTCAGCGAAATTGATGGGTCATTGAATGGCTATATTGTCATATTGTTATATGGCTTTGTGCAACTTAGCAATATAACCATATGACAATACAACCATTCAACTAGTTAGTACAGAAATACTGCTGCTTATCGACCGCACGTTCGTAGCCTTCGTTGGCGCTCCGCTCAAAATCCACACAAGCAGTCATGGAGTTGTAATTCAATAGGTGGGCAATACCTCGATTAAAATAAGCAGCTCCTAGGTCGCTGTTCAAGTTAATCGCTTCGGTAAAATCGGCAATGGCTTGAGTGTATCTACCACCTAACAAGTGCAAATTACCGCGCACCTTCCAAGTCAACGGGTCGTCAGATTGGTAGCGTAGGATTTCTTCCAAGTCATTTAGGGCGTCCGTCCATTGCCCTATTTTTTTGTAGGAAATGGCTCGGTTGAAGTGCGCATCCAAGAAGTTGGGCGCATCCCGTTTAATAATCGTCGTGTAGTCGGCAATCACTCCTTTTACATCGCCCATTGCTTTTTTGACCAAGGCTCTTTCGAAAAAGGCGATGTAAAAAGCGGGTTGTAATTTGATAGCTTTGGATAAATGTTTGGCACTCTCTTCGTAGTTCTCGTAGTACCGACTCACCTTACTCAAGTTGTACCAAGCCATCGCATTATTAGGGTCTAGGTTGATAGCTTCTCGGAAGGCGGTTGCCGCCTCGTCCACTTCGGCAATTTCAAAATGGACCAAGCCGTTCAAATCGTGAAAAATAGAATATTGACCTTTCGGTAATAGCAAAGTAACCAATTCGTTTTTGGCTTTGTACCAATCCTCGTTTTCGAGTGCAATTAAAATACTTTCAAAGCGAACAATCGTCGCATCCAATTCTTCGTAGGCGGGCGTGTTTTCGGCTGCGTACAACCTTTCGTACCACTGGTCTAGCGCCACCTCGTAGTAGTCTAATCGGTCTTTCCAACTCACCTCTTTGTACAATTCTTCGGGATAAAAAGCCAGTAAATTCATGCGCGCTTGTGGACCTTCAATTCCAAAAAGGGCGGGCGCAATCGGGTTGAGTCGAGCCGCTAGCATGGCATCTTGATTCGCTTCGGCGGGCATGCCTAGTCGATATTTGAGCATCGCTCGGTGCAGCAATATTTCGGGATTATTAGGAGATAGATTCACGGCATTGTCCAATTCTCGGATAGCTTCAATTTGGTTGCCTTGCCGCAAAAACGTCTCCGCCCGAACTAGGTAAAACTGCAAATTACCCGTCTGCAAATCTCCCGTTTCGGTGTTTGGCTGGTTGACTTTGAACTGCCCCCAAGCGGAAGTAAGGGCTATAGCTGCAAAGAAGAAAAATCCTAGAATTAGTCGCTGCATGGTTTTAATTTTTTGGTTATGGTTTTGCTTTTTAAAAGTAATAGTTTTTGCTCATTTTTTATTAGCCTTTGTGTCATAAAAAATAGTTTTACTATCTTTCATAAAAACAGCTATAGCCCCCTCTTTGTTTAAGAATAGTTAGCATTCTACTTGAATTTAACATACGTGCCCTAAAATAAGCAACTGCATTTTTGGATAGCTAAATTTTTAAATTGGTCGTTATTTTCTTCTGGCATAATTAAAGTTTTACAAATCTGTCGGATACACCCAATCCCCTCGATATTCCCGCTTCAACAACGCATTCGCCGCCGCATCCGTTCCAAAATTTTCTGAAGCGCCGTCCCACGCTACACTGCGCCCCAATTTGTAAGAAATCATCCCTAAATGGCTGATGTTCGTTGCCAAATGGCCTTTTTCAATATCGCAGGTAGGTAACCGTTTTTTCTCAATAGCCTGTATAAAATCGGCCCACAATTCTTTGATGTTCTGTTGGTCGGGTTCGTTTAAGGAAGCGGCTTGGTTAATGACAGAAGCATTTTTACTTTTAGGATAAAAAGACCAACCATCTAGCCAACCGAGATGCAGCGTTCCTTTGGTGCCGTAGAAGTAACATCCAATGTTGTGTTGTTCGTTCTCGTTTTTGGCAAATAATTTATGTTCCCAATCGAGCGTGAAGTTTTCAAACTGAAAAATCGCTAACTGGGAATCGGGCGCATCCGTACTGTCATTTTTCACGAAGCGGTTACCCATAGAATAAATAGATTTGGGGTATTTCTCCTCCGTCCACCACAATACTTGGTCGAACCAATGGATACCCCAATCGCCAATTTGTCCGTTGGCGTAGTCCAAATATTGCCGAAAGCCCTTGGGATGAATGCCCGGAATATAATCACGATACGGCGCAGGGCCTAGCCATAAGTCCCAATTTAAACCTTCAGGAATAGCTTCGGTTTTCGCTTTTTGACCGGGTCTAGCCCAGTTGTAATTCACAAAACATTTCACTCGATGAACGTCTCCGACCATGCCCGACCGCAAAAATTCCATGGCGGTCTTATTATGCGGTGACACTCTCCGATGCGTTCCTACTTGTACCGTTTTACCGTATTTTCTTGCCGTATTTAGAATCGCTCGGCCTTCCATAATGGTATGCCCAATAGGCTTTTCTAAATACAAGTGTGCCCCCGCTTTGATGGCAGCAATGGCAGGTAAAGCGTGCCAATGGTCAGGAGTACCAATAATGGCAATATCCACCGTTTCTTTATCGAGTAAATCTCGGTAATCTTCGTAGAGTTTAGGTCGGTCATTGGTCAATTTTTCAACTTCTGTTTTGGCCGCATCGACCGCTTTTCTATCTACATCACAGAGTGCCACGACTTTACAATTGCCGTAGGCGATAGCTTCTCGCAAAATATTCATCCCCCACCAGCCGCTGCCAATGAGGGCTATTTTGTAAGCTTTGAAGTAATTCAAGGCGGGATATAGGGGTAAAGCGGATAGGGAAAGGCTCGTGTTTTTGAGAAAGGTTCTTCTTTGCATAGTTGGAAACGTTTTACTCGTAAAGGTAAGAAAAATAGGGGAACGAGGTGTATCGGGTGGATAAGGTTTATGGGGCTAATGAGATGAATAAGGCTTATGGGGCTTATCAGGTGTGTTCCTTATCAACCTTATCAACCTTATCAACCCCGACTTACGGAAACCGCAAAACCAACTGATGCAAGCCCGAATGATGTTTATACTGCACATCAATTCCGTGAAAATCGCAGATTCGTTTAACGATGGATAAGCCCAACCCCAGACTTTCTTCAATATCGGATTGTCGTTGGAATCGTTTAAAAAGCGTCTCGGGTGGCACTTTCAACACCTCGCCCGAATTGGCCATCGTTACCGTCTTCTCGTCAATCTTGATGGCGATGAACCCTTCTTCCACGTTGTAGCAAATGGCATTTTGGAACAAATTGGCGAAGAGAATTTCCGCTAAAGTGGCGCTCATTTTGACGGTTAGTTGGTTCGTATATTGTCTTTTCACTTCGATTTCTTGCAATCGGAGTAAATCGTGAAAATTGCTTAACATTTCATCAATTACGGTCGCAATGTCCACTTCTTCCAAATTCGAATAGCGACTATTTTCTATTTTAGAAAGCAAGACTAAGGCGTGATTGAGCCTAGCCAGACGATTGGTATTTTGCAGAATAATGCCCAAAGATTGCGCTTCCTGTTCTTTGATACGGGCGGAGTTGAGGAGTATTTCTACGTTTCCTTTGATAATGGCCAAAGGGGTTTGCAGTTCGTGCGAGGCGTTTTGGGTAAACTGCCGATCGGCTTGGTAATTACTGCGAATGCGGTCGATGAGTTCTAAGATATTTTCGTTCAATTCGTTGAAAAGGGCATAGGTCGATTTTTCAAAAACGACTTTTTTCGGTTCGTTTAAGTCGAAGGCTTCCAGCGTTTCAATGATTTGCGTCAATTGTTTTCGTAATCCGTTCACTCTTTGTTGGGTGACAAACCACCAGCCAGTTCCTAAAATAATCAAAGGGAGTAGGCCCACCATCATCCCTTTTCCAACTTGATTGGGAAAAAGGAAAAAGGACAGCGCCATTAGCAGGAAAGCAGCAACTGCGGCGATACCAAAATAAGACCAGCGAATACGTTTCAATTGCCCATTACCTCCAACATCTCAATATCGGCGCTGTTGGAGGAATCATCCATCCAGTCGCTTTCGTTATCCTTAGCTTCTGCGGCATCGGCCAGTTGCTGTTCCAAAGAGTTCAACTGGTTTTCCGTCTTAGCGATTTTTTGTCGATGAGCGCTTTGAATTCGGCTAAGTTCGCCGCACCGTATCGGCGAATGGCTGTTGTTGTATTCATGTTTTTTTTTGTAAAAAATGATTGTCAAGAAATTAAATGCTTTTGAAAAACTGGCACTACGGTGAAAATTACGGGTCGGTTAGGTATCGCACAACTCGGAGAGTTATGTTACTTATTCATTGCAACCGTAACATAACTCTCCGAGTTGTGCTGTATTTAAAGTACCCACACTTTTCATCGTAGTGCCGAAAAACCAGAACGGAATCATTTGAGTAATTACTTGGATAGCCTCGAACATCCAATCGTTCCAATTTTGATGCAAGTATATTGGGTTATTCTGAATAAAATCTGAACAAAAAAATAATTTTTGATTTTTTTTAATTGACTTGAATTACTCGCCATCAATCCACCAAGCGATTAATCTATTCACAATAAGTAGGTAGAATTCTTGCAGGTTCACACAATAATATTCGCTAAATACGGCTGATGACAAACATTAAAAAACAGGACAATACCTAAACTTTTTTAGCGAAAAAGACTTTCCTTTGTGGTTTTTGGCTACTTTGGTCGATAATTTCAGACAACTTGTCTAATGCTTAAAGATTCTCTGTTTTGCTTAAACAAAAATTAAAATCTCAGTATTTGATAGTAGCCGAGGAACTGTGAAAGCATAAAATTACCATTTCAAAATTTCAACTTTCTCATTGTCCCGACTTTTGGATTTTGAATTTGTAATTTTAAATTTTGCATTTTCCAACATCTCAATCTTGCATATTTTACTCACTAAAATTTAATTTATGAAACTAAGTCAACTTGGAAAGTATTCGTTTTTCCTTGCCTTGCTCTTTTCTTGCCAAAGCGTAATGGCCCAATTTGCCGTTTCGGGCAAAGTAGTGGACGAAGACGAATTGCCACTCATCGGTGTTTCTATTTTGGAAAAGGGTAGTTCCCGTGGAACGATTACCGATATAGATGGTAATTTCACTTTGGACATCCCAGTCGAATCGGCCGTATTGGTTTTTTCTTACACCGGTTTTTCTTCCCAAGAAGTAACCGTCAGTTCCGCTAATCCGTCTCTTGACGTTATGATGGCCGAAGACATTGCCCGACTTGAAGAAGTAGTCGTATCGGGATTGGCCTCCGCCGTAAAACGGTCCAACTCGGGTAACGCCGTCTCGACCGTTTCGGGCGAAGAATTGACGGGAAAAACCTCTCCGCAAACGTTGGACAATGCCCTATTCGGAAAAGTAGCGGGTGTACAGATGTCGGCGAATAGTGGTGCACCCGGTGGTGGGGTTAGCATGCAGCTACGGGGAGTTGCCACTTTGGGGGCAGGTTCTTCTCAACCACTTTTTATTGTCGATGGTGTTTACGTAGATAACTCAACGATTCGAACGGGTCGAACGCAAGTTAGTGGAGCAAGTGGTGGCCAAAATGCCGCTACGCAGGACGACGGCGCCAACCGGATTGCCGATTTGAATCCCGACGATATTGAGAAAATTGAAGTATTGAAAGGGCCTTCCGCCGCCGCTATTTATGGTACCCGAGCCAACGCTGGTGTAGTTATCATTACGACCAAGCGGGGAAAAGCGGGTCAGACTAATATTCGACTTTCGCAAGATATTGGTATCGCTCAGGGGCAAAATTTCCAAAATTTTGGCATTTGGGACCGAAGTAGAACCGAAACGTTCAATGCGGATTTATTGCCACAGTTCGAAGCCGCTGAGGCCGAAAACAGAAACACGGATTGGGAAGATTTCTTCTACGGAGAAACGGGTGTGTTGTCCAACACGCAATTAAGCGTTTCGGGCGGTACGGAAAAAACGCAATTTTACGTATCGGGCGGTGTCCAAGCAGAAACAGGTATTATAAAAAACACAGGTTTTGACCGCTACTCCATTCGAGCGAACATAGACCATCGATTATTTAGTAAGGTAAAACTCTCGTTGAGTACTTCTTACAATAAGACGGACAACGACCGTGGATTTACGGGTAACCAGAATAATACGGGGGGTAGTATTGGCTACAACATTGCCTATACCCCAAGTTTTGCGAATCTATTTCCAGATAGAAACGGTAATTATCCTACCAATACCTTTTTTAACGATAACCCAATTGCTATCCGCGATTTGGGGGTTAATAACCAGGTGGTGGACCGTTTTATTACGGCCGCTAATTTGGATATTGATTTGTTCCAAGGAACGAGTTCTTTCTTAAAGCTAAAAATCAACGGTGGTGCTGATTATTTAAGTGGTAACTCTTTGGTTTATTTTCCCGAGGTATTGCAACACCAGCAAGCAACGGCGAACCCCGGTGATGTGATGTGGGGTAAGCAGGACATTTTTAATACCAACATCCAAGCATTTTTGATTTATAATAGCAATTTTGGCAATAACATTACTTCGAATACATCTATTGGTGCCGTTCGACTAGACCAAGAATCGGAGTTCATCCTCAGTAGAGGTCGAGGTCTATCGGGGGGACAAACCAACTTAGCTTGGGCGACCGTTGCAGCGGTCCAGAACCAAACCAATTCGCAAGTAACGGATATTGGTTACGTAGCACAACAAGATTTGAACTTTGACGATAAGTTGATTGCTTCTTTGGGGGTTCGATTTGACCGTTCTACGTTGAACGCCGACCAAGATAAATTTTACGCCTTCCCCAAGGCTTCGTTGGCCGCTAATCTACACAATTTTGACTTTTGGAATATCGACTTCATCAATCAATTCAAGCCTAGAATCGCCTACGGGGAAACGGGTGGTTTGCCCAACTTTGGGGTAACCTTTGAGTCGCTTTCTTCGCAATTGATTGGCGGTAGTCTGGGTGGTCGAGTTGGTACGCGGGCGATTGACCCGAACTTAGTGCCCGAAACGGCCCAGGAACTGGAGTTTGGTTTCGACGCTGGTTTCTTGAACAACCGATTGACGTTTGAAGCTACTTTCTATAACAAAAGAGTCAAAGACCTCATTTTTGACGTGACCCCACCAGAATCTACGGGTATTACGGCGATTGCGACGAATGCGGGAGATTTGGAAAACCGAGGATTTGAATTGGGACTTGGGGTTACTTCCGTACGGTCGGAAAACCTTTCCGTATATTCGAAATTATTGTTTTGGAGAAACGTATCGGAACTAACCCGATGGGACGTAAATCCACAAACTGTTGGTGGTTTCGGTCCATCTTTGGGTACCTATTTATTTGCCGAAGGCTTTTCTCCAACGACCATTGTGGGTACACCTTCTGGTACCAGCTTACCACTTGGTTTCACCGAGTACGGTGACCGACAACCCGACTTCACGATGTCTTTATATAATGAAATTAACATTGCGAAGAACTTAGATTTGAGTTTCTTATTCCACTGGCAAAACGGTGGAAACGCTATCAACTTGTCCGCTTTGTTGTGGGACATCGGTGGTACAACGCCCAACTGGGACGGTGACGACGACGGCGACGACGTACCGAATGGTTCTGACCGTTTGGGCGAATGGGGTAGCGGTAATACGGGCGTTTACATCCAAGAAACCAGCTACGTTAAGCTGAGAGAAATTGGCTTGTACTACACTTTACCCGACAATCTATTCGGTGAAGCTATCCAAAAAATCAAGATTGGTGCTTCCGCCAATAACGTATTGTTATGGACTAGCTACGGTAGCTACGACCCCGAAGTATCTAACTTTGGTGCGCAACCCGTTTCTGGAAACATTGAGGTAACGCCGTTTCCTAGCTCTAGAAGATTGTTCTTCCATTTGAAGGTCGATTTTTAAATAATCAAAAGAAGTCAGATGTCAGACCGTCCGTATGGACTGTCAGAAGTCAGACTGCCTTTGATTAAATAACTCAAGTTGCGGACTATAATTTATGCTACCTTAGCAGGCGATACTTTACCAGTATCTCTTGCTTTCCAAGAGCCTAAAAGAAAGAGATGCTGACAAAGCATCGCTTTCTAGCTATTATCCGTAACTGAAATAGCCACATCCAAGCAGTTTGTTATTCAAAAGAACCTGACTTCTGACCTCTTGATAGTCTGGACTATTAAAGTTACTCTAAATCAAAAAATAAAATATGAAAAATAATAGTAAAATATACCTCTTCGCTTTAGTACTGGGTATCCTAGCGATACTTCCAGCCTGCGAAGTGGACCTAGTGGTGGACCCCAATAACCCTTCTTTGGGAAGTGTGACCAATGATGCTTCCAAAGCAGAAATGCAAACCTTAATCACGGGACTAGAAGCAAGACATCGGGTTTATTTTGACAATGCGACCGAAATGTTCGGTAGTTTTGGCCGAGAAATCTGGGCCTTTTTCGCTTCTGACCCTCGCTTCTTGGACGACTGGCTGGGTCGAGGTATTTCTGAGACGTACCCCGATTTTTTTGCCTCGGCGGGTACTTTCGTTAGTCCTTATTTAGCCGTAAAACAAGCCAACGTCATCAACGCAGCGGCGGATGCTAGTTCTACTTTGACCGCCGAGGAAGTTAATGCCTACAAAGGCTTTGCGAACACGGTGAAGGCTCACCAATTGCTCTATCCTCTATTACAACAGTTTCAGAATGGAATTCGCATTGACGTAGATGACCCATTAAATCCTGGTGCGATTGTAGATTACGACGTAGCGCTATCGGCCATCCGTAGTATTTTGGACGAAGGATTTTCTCAATTAAACAGTGCGGGTGACGAGTTACCGTTTACCCTAACGGGTGGATACGCTGGGTTCGATACGCCCGACGGGTTGGCCAGCGTCAATCGAGCCATTGCGGCCCGAGCGGCGATATACGCAGAAGACTATGCTGGCGCATCGGCAGCTTTGGCTAACTCTTTCATGAATATGGAAGGAGACCTGATGACTGGTCCCGCACACGTTTACGGCGAAGCCCCCGACATCAATAACCCGCTCTTCTACCCTTTCGACCGAGCGACTAATACTATTTTGATTGTTCATCCTTCCATGATTGAAGACGCCATTCCCGGTGACAATCGGTTGAATAAGTTTGCGGAGCGGGTAGATAATCCAGTTACCAATACGGGCCTAACGGGTACTTTCCAGGATGCGCGCTGGCCTTCTAACACTTCACCAATTGCGTACATTCGCAACGAAGAATTGATATTGATTGCCGCCGAAGCTGCTGCCCAAACGGGTGATACCGATGGCGCAGTTGCTGCCATCAACGTCGTCAGAAATGCCGCAGGTATCGGTGATTATGAAGGGGGGACTTCTGCAATGGACTTAATGGACGAAATTTTATTCCAACGAAGATATTCTCTATGGGCTGAAGGCGGCCACCGCTGGGTAGATTTGAGAAGAACGGGTCGCTTGAACGGTGATAACGTTGATTTGCGAGACGGTGGAAGTTTGTTTACGCAGGTGGCTAGAAGAACTTCGGAGAGTAATTAGTGATTAGTGACTGGTGATTAGGTAACTAGTTTGGCAAAGTGCTGATTTCTAAACTTAAACAGCCGTTTCTCCTTTAAAGAGAAACGGCTGTTGTGTTTTTTCACTTTGTATATTTTGCGAAAAGACAGAAAAAGCTTAATTATTGGGTAATAGCAGTTTTCCTTAATGGGCATTTCTGCAAAAAGGCTTGTCAAATCTGCGCTCGAAAAAGAACTCTATGCACTTTGTGTACTCCATTCCTTTATGGTAAAAAAGGAATACTGAGATTAAGTACAAAACAATCATCTATGTCCACTGAACCCAACGCAAAACCCTTTTTCCAAGAATGGCTAGAAAAGCTACAACAAGAAAGCTGGCAATTGGAACTCATCGTCTCGGGTATCGTCATTTTTGGCCTGTTTAGCGGGATAGATTTTTTGCAAGTCAACGAACACAAAATTCGGAGCTTTACAGACTCTACTACCGTATCGGGCGAATTACTATTTGCGGGCACTATGACGATTTGGGCAAGTATGTACATCTCCGTCACGAACCTCATCGTCCACATTTTGATACGAAGTTTGTGGATTGGGGCCATTGGGCTACGGTACGTTTCGGGCAATATTGACTACGATAGTTTGAACTATGCTCCTAATATTATAGCGTATTATCAAAAGAAAATTGGTAGTTTTGATGACTACATTGAAAAATTGGAAAACTTTTCGAGTATCATTTTCTCCTACACTTTTTTGCTCATTTTTATTGTCTTATCGCTACTGATATTTGGCTTTTTTGCAGTCGGCTACATTAACTTAGTAGAATCGTTTACAGCTAAGCTAGGAGGATGGGGAAGTAATGTAGAAGGTATATTAATATTAACTTTTCTATTACTCTCTTTGTTAGTAGCGTTGGATTTTTTGACGTTGGGGCTGCTCAAAAGAATCAAAAACAAGCGTTTCTCCGCCTTTTATCTCGTCGTTTACCGCTTCTATTCCACGATTACTTTGTCCTTTTTGTGGAGACCAATGCTGCTCAACTTTTTAGACAAAAAATTTACGAGACGCCTATTCATCCTAGCCGTTCCTTACCTCATTATTTTGCTATCCATTTACCAAACCGAGTTCGTCGCCGTCCCTTACTATCCAAACCTAAACAATACGGATAAAATCTATATGGGCAACGCCGCCAACCAATTCGCTTTCAACCATTATTACTACGACGACGAACGAGTGAAACCAGGTCGAGGAATAAGGCGAAAAGGCGTAATCCAGCAATTTTCGCTACCTTCCAAGAGATTAAGCGGTTCGCTGGGAGAAGTTTTCATCAAAGGCTTACCCCGCGACCAATACCTACTTCAAGGGCAGGATAGCACGTTGTTTTCCCTTGAACCCGAGGGCGTAAGAAATATTTTCCAAGAATTTAAAGAGGGATTTACCGAGGGAACTACAAAATATAAAGGTAGTTACGAAGAACGAGCCACTCCTTACCAAGAAAATTTCAAGAAGATTAGAGCGATATTAGAAAAAGCCGTTTTACTCAAAATAGATGGGCAACCGATTGACCCCAATCGAATTACTTGCGACTTTTACAATCATTGGGACGAAAATACTAAGGGCCTACTCTGTCTATTTCCTTTGGACAGTCTTAGTACGGGTCGGCATTATTTGACGGTGGGAAGAGTTAAGACTAAACGGAAAAGGGTGTCGCCTTTGGATACGACTTATTATACGATTCCGTTTATTTACGAGCGACGCAGTGGTTATGAAGCAAGATAAAATATGGTACAAAAACCTTATCAACAAGAAGCAGGGCGTTTTAGGAATTTGTCTGGTCAAAAGAGGATTCGAGGCTTATTTTCATCAACACGAAGAAGCCGAAGTTTACTTCTTTCTGTACGGCGTTGGTAGGACTTTCTTTAACAACGAAGAACACATTATTCAATCACCAGATATTGTCCATATAAAAGGGAATACCCTTCATTGTATGACGCCTATAAGTCGATATGTACTGCTGCTTTACTATTTTCCAGAAGGGCCGTTTGAAAAAATTGAGTATAAATATACTTCGTTAAAGTTATAAACTTGGATTGTTTTCTATGTGTTGAGCATAATTATAGGCGCATCCCAAAATGTCGTTTAGAGGGTCAACACTACCTACGAATGAATAGGCACAACTTGGAGAGTAGTGTTACAGTTGATGGCTAAAAGTAACGTAACTCTCCGAGTTATGCCTGTTTGTGGGTAATAATAGACTATGAAACAACACTTTTAAGCGCGCCCAACCAATGTGATTGACAACCAGTAAACACCTTTGTTCTTTTCATTACAAAAACATCCCGCCCGAAGCCTCCAATCGCTGCGCATTGACCCAACTAGCCGCATCACTTACCAAGAAGTTGACCACTTTTCCGATGTCCTCGCTCTTCCCCACTCTACCGAGCGCCGTCTGAGAAGCAATAAAATCGGTCACGTTTTTATTAGCAAAAGCGTGCTTATTGAAGTCGTTGTCAATGGCCCCGGGGGCAACCAAATTGGCGGTGATTTTTCGAGGTCCTAACTCCTTTGCCAAGTACTTCGTAAAGACTTCGATGGCACCTTTCATGCTCGCATAGGCAGCGTATCCAGGCAGTGCAAAACGGGTCAATCCCGTTGAAACGTTGACGATTCGACCACCGTCGTTCATGAATGGCAGCAAAGATTGCGTCAAAAAATAGACGCCTTTGAACTGCACGTTCATTAAACGGTCGAAGGTTGCTTCGGTCGTTTCGCCGATGGAAGCGTGCGCCCCAACTCCCGCATTATTGATTAAAAAATCGAAGGTTTCAGTTTGCCAAACTTCCTGCAAAGTCGATTTTACCGCATTAATAAATTGGGGAAAATTGGCCGTGTTCCCCGTGTCTAACTGTAAAAAGACCGCTTTTTGTCCTTTAGATTCAATTAAGGCTTTTACTTCTTCGGCGGCCTGTCGATTGGAATGATAGGTAAATAGAATATCGTTTCCGTTATCGGCTAAACTCAAAGCGGCATTTCTACCCAATCCTCTACTTCCTCCCGTAATGATGGCAATTTTTGATTTTTTCATCGTTTTTATTTTTTTAGATTTAATGATTGTGAAATAATTACGATGCAAAGTTAGGAGCGAAGTAAGGTTATTTTGAGGTCAGTTTTAAAGAACAAGTGGTCAATTTCTAAGATTTGCGAAATTGTCCAGGGGTTTGTCCTTCCATCTTTTTAAAAAAGCGGGAAAAGTTGGACGTATCGGAAAAGCGCAGGTCAAAAGCAATTTCGGCCACCGTTTTATCCGAATTACGCAATAAGGTGCGGGCCTCCGAATGTAACTTTTCGTCAATCCATTGTTTGACCGTTTTGCCCGTTTCTGCTTTGACGGTCGTACTCAAATGGTTAGGATGCAAATGCAAATAATCGGCATAATCGGTCACGGCCCAAATAAAATCGACCTTATTCTGCAACACCTCTAATAAGTTTTTATTGAGCAATTGGCGAAAAGCAGCGGTGATAACTTCGCCTCGACTTTCGGTCTCAATTTTGGCTTTGTATTTTAATAATAATTCTTTCGTTTTAAATAACAGAGACACCAAATGTCCGCCAACAATCCGCCTTTTGTAGGGGGAATGACCGCTGTATTCTTTGTGTAGTATCTCGTAACTAACTCGCAAATCACTAAATATTTCGGAGGGCAAGTACATCACGGGAATGGTTTCTTGG
>JBCCQK010000129.1:0-16687 GCA_039024375.1 Bacteroidota bacterium | reverse complement strand
GCTTTATTTACTTTAGATTAGTCGAATCATTTTTTGAAGCCAGTCAAAATACCCTACCAAACGTAATTAAGCCCTAATTATTCTTCACATAAGTTTGTGTCCTTCTAGAGGGCCGCAAGTTACCTATTCACATAATATAATAAAACCTTATTTCGAGTATGAACCAAGAAGATTTTGTTCAACTTCGCAGCTTGCTTGCTAAATTAAACATGGCAACCAGCAAAGCAGCTGTTACCGACGTGACGTTCAAAAAGTACCACGCTGGGTCTATCCAAGTTTTAAAAGAGTTTCCAGTTCACCTCCGCCAATTGGAGCAAGGCTTAAAGACGGCTAAAGTTCTTGTACCGCAACATTGAGTATTCTAATCACTGCACTGAAAGAAAAGAGGGGATATGTTCTTTTGACCGAGAACATATCCCCTTTTTAACTTACTTTCCGCTAATCATTCGTATTACCGAATCTTGCGTTTTTCCCTTGGCAATCATTAATTTATTATAGCGATTCATTCGATTGACAGCGGCATCTTTTTGATTAAAAATATCGTCGAGGTACACCACATAGTTGCGCTTATTAGTAAAACAACCCAACCACACTGCATTGGCTTTAAAACCACTTTCGTTAAACTGCTTTACTTTGCGAATAGCTTCGGTGCTGCTGTTAGCAGTCGCAATTTGTACTAAAAAGTGGTTACCCGTAAGCGCTGATAAACGACTACAATCGTAGCTGACAAATTCTTCCATGCCCGTGGCAATAATGAGTGCATCCTTTTTATTTTTGGCAGTAGGAGATACTTTGGCAACGGAGGGAGCGGTCGGAGTAGTTACTACCTTTTTTCGAGGCTGTTTGGGTTGACTTTTTAATTTGGGAGTTGGCTCTTCGGAGGTATTGGTGCCGTTTTGAAACCGTATATCTTCTTCAATATAGGATTCAAACGCAGTTTGGTCAGTAGGTTCGGGACTTGCTTTTTGTGCTACTTCTGCTAATTCTTTTTGATAAGCTGTTTCGTCGGCAAAAATGATGTTTGGGTTCTTTAATTCTTCTAAATAAATCTCTCCAATGACGAATAGCATCGCCAAAACAACCAATCCTTGTTTCCAATAGGACTGTGTAAATCGCTTGTAATCTTGCGTGTTGATGGGTGACTTCAACGTAGGGACTTTTATTCCATTTACCCACTTGAAGGCTTTTTTCTTTGTTTGATCAGCAAAAAATTGTCGAACTGTTCCCTTCTTTTTATTGCCATTTGGACGAACGGGCGTCATTACTAGATTAGGCTGTAAGTCTTTATTGACGACAATTAAACCGAAACCTTCTCGGATACACTGTTTTCTAAGTTCTAGAAAATATTTATTATCGGGGTTCGCAAAAACGTCTTCCCCGTAGGAGACCCACTGCTCGTCGGCGTGATAGCGTTTGAATTGCGCTAAGGCATAGATGTAGTGATAGCGAGATAACTTTCGAAAAATCAAAATATAACCAATCATTGAAGCTATCATCACGGCAAAAAAGCCTGCAAAAAATTTGAAAGTACCTAATTGGTTTAAAGTGAATTGTTCATTCATATAGTTGTAGCCGTAGGAACCCGCAGCCACCATGCTGGCAATTGCCAGTGCATCGAAAATAAGCAAGGTCTTCTGTATGCGATATTGGATTTCGGCGGCCGTTTGCTGAGAAGTAGCCTCAAAGGTTGCTAAAAAAGTAGCTTTCTTCTTTGCGTTTACAGTTTCTCCATTGAGCATCTTTTTTTCCGCTTCTTTGGCGGATAGTTCAGTTAGTGGGTCTTCATCTACCGAAAATTTCAAATAGCCGTCGGCAATAATACCATTGCCCGTTTGCATATCTAACGTAGCTTCCGTATCTCCAAATCCTCTAGAGCTATTGTTTTTGTAATAGCTTTTGAGGAAACTCAGCGTTGCGTGCTTGATATTTTCTTCTGTTAAATGATAGGCCATTCGTTGTATTATTTGGTAGAATTATATTGCTCAACTTGACGGAATAATTGCACAGTTTCCACCGCTTCTTTTACATCGTGTATCCTTAAAATTTGGGCGCCCTGCTGTAAGGCAATCATGTTCAAAGCGGTAGTTCCATTTAGCGCTTCTTCGGGGGTAGTCTCCAAAAATTTATAAATCATGGACTTTCTGGATACGCCTGCCAGGATAGGGACTTCCAATATTTTGAAGGTATGGATTTTATTCAACAATTGATAATTGTGCGCAATGGTTTTTCCAAAACCGAAACCCGGGTCGATGATAATATCTTTGACACCGAGTGTCCTCAATTTGCCGACTTCGGCGATAAAAAAATCGAGTACTTCTAAACCAATATCTTCGTAGGTAGGATTTTCTTGCATATCATCTGGCTTTCCTTGCATGTGCATCAGAATGTACGGAACGCCCAAATCGGCGACGGTGGAATACATTTGGTCGTCAAATTTGCCCGCTGAAATATCATTGATTACGTGCGCTCCTGCTTCAATGGCAGCACGGGCTACCTTAGAGCGAATGGTATCAATGGAAAGAATAATATTGGGAAAAGATTTAGTAATGGATTGGATAGGAGAGAGGACTCGTTTTAATTCTTCGTCAACTGAAATAATATCAGCGCCTGGCCGAGACGACATCCCCCCAATGTCGATAATAGTAGCTCCTTCCGCAATCATTTTTTCTGCTTGGCGCAAAATAGCGTCTTCTTGCTGAAAACGACCTCCATCGTAAAAAGAATCGGGTGTCACGTTCAAAATACCCATTACAATGGGTGTCTCTAAACTGACGAGATGCCCATTACAGTTCAAGGTTTGTTGTGTAGTTAGCATAGTTTTGGTTGAAATGGCAGAGGGCAAGCCATTCGTTTCTCTAAAATTCGCAATTTAATGGGATTAACGGAAAAGGGAGCATAAGTGACAATATTTTTATTTCTTTGTTGCTGATTTTATAAGAAATGAACCTACTGGTTTGAGTTATAAGTAATTGATAGTTTTGAAATGGATTCTCAATAATTGCTTGTCAGGAGACAAACCAATAGTTATTTTCATCCCGCTAAACAAAGCGGGATTTAAAATATCGGTGTTCGATGTATCAAGTCTCCAGACTTGATACGTATATCCGCAGGTCTCATGACTTGAATTGAGTACTTACTTCGAAATAGAACAAAGATTTGAGAATCACTACTTTGCCTAACTAGTCACCTAATTACTACCCTACCATGTTTACACACGAAACCAAAGTTCGAGTACGCTACGCCGAAACGGATAAAATGGGTTATCTTTACTATGGTCACTATCCAAAATATTACGAAATTGGTCGGGTAGAGGCCATGCGTTTTTTGGGTGTCCGTTATCGTGATTTGGAGGATAAACACGGGATGATGATGCCCGTGATGTCTTTAAATATGCGCTACGTCCGACCAGGTTATTATGATGATTTGTTAACCATCCAGACCACTATTCGGCATTTGCCCGAAAAGACGATTACCTATCACCACGAAATTTTTAACGAAAAGGGAAAATTGGTCAATGGTGGGAGCGTCAAACTATGTTTTGTAGAGATGTCGAGTAATAAATCGGTGTCTGCGCCTAGGTTTTTATTGGACCCGCTAGCGCCGTATTTTGGGCAGTAAGGGGTTGTGTGAAAAGTCATCAAATTAAAGAAAATCATCTGTGTAATTAAAAGCAATATTGCTGAATGGTCATATTGTTAAATGGTTATATTGTTGTAGGACAAAGTATTACGAAAACAATATAGCCATATGACCATGCAACCATTTTTTTAGGTATATATCTCAATTTAGTTTATTTATATCCTTTCTACACAACCCTCAAAGCATAGTTCTTCTGTCACAATTCAGAGAATTGTATTACGACTATTTGGTAGTATATTTACTCAAAAATGTGGTAACTGGCAACGGGTCTTTGCAAATTCGATACAATTCTCGCACACTTTTTTGTAAAACAGGATGGATAAAATCGGGTGCAATATCGGCAAGCGGAGCTAAGACAAAGTTTCTATTTGCAATAAATGGGTGAGGAACCGTCAATTTGGGCGTATTAATTACCAAATCATCATAAAATAAAATATCAATATCAATCAAGCGGGTGTACCATTTTCGTTCTCGGACTCTTCCCATTGCTGCTTCGATTTTTAACACCGTAGATAAAGCCGCTTCGGGCGAAAGCATCGTTTCGACCAATAAGGCTTGGTTCAGAAAATCGGGTTGATTTTCGACGCCCCAAGCCTTCGTTTCATAGATAGGGGAGACCTGACTAACCATACCCATTTCTTCACTGGTAAGTTCAATAGCTTTTGCTAAGTTAGCTTTTCGTTGGCCTAAATTGCCGCCGATGCTTAGGTATAGTTGATGGGTAGTACGCTGCATTTACTTTCCTTTTTTTCGCTTTCCTTTTCCCCTTTTTGCCTCCTCAAACGCTTCCATCTCTGCTTTCAGTTGCTCCCAATCGGGAGTAGCATCCGCCGAAAAAGTAATCGTAGCGTCGTAGTCCGACCGGTCAAATGCTAGTACCGTAACGGGTTTAGAAATATAGGCTTCAATAGCTTCCAAATAAGGTTTTTCGTCTGGACTACAAAAAGCAATTGCGTAGCCTCGATTGGAGCCTCGCCCCGTTCGGCCGATGCGGTGGACGTAATTTTCGGCTTGTTCGGGTAAGTCATAATTGACGACGTAGCCTACATTTGGGATGTCAATACCACGGGCCGAAACGTCCGTAGCTATCAATACTTTCGTTTGCCCTTTTTTGAATTGGTCGAGTACTCGCAATCGGTCTTTCTGCCCTTTATCTCCGTGAATGGTCGTTGCGTTAATGTCCACTCGGGCCATCGCTTTAGCTACCCGTTCCGCTCTTACTTTAGTACGAACAAAAACCAAGATTTTGGCTGCTGGATTTTGGTTGACCAAACGTTCGAGAAAGAAACGTTTGTCGTCCATTTTCATAAAGGTGACAAAGTGGTCCACGCGTTTAGAAACGGGGTCTTTAGGGGAAATCTGAATTCTAATAGCCGACTTGTTGACTAGTGAATAAGCAATTTTTTTGATTTTTTCGTCGATGGTCGCCGAAAAGAAAAGCGTTTGTCTCTTTTTTGGTAAAAAACCGAGGACATCTCGTATATCTTTGATAAAACCTAAATCTAGCATGTGGTCGGCTTCGTCTAATATAAGCATTTCGACCCGTTCTAAGTTGAGGTGCTTTTGGGCAATGAGGTCAAACATCCGACCTGGCGTTGCCATTAAAATGTCAATCCCTTTTTGCAGCTTAGTGATTTGAGCATCTTGTTCTACGCCGCCAAAAAGCGCAAAACTTTTGACTTTGGTATGTCGCCCCAATTCTGTAAATACCTCATTGATTTGAATGGCTAATTCTCTGGTAGGCACCATCACTAGGCATTTGATACCGTCTGGCCGTTGGCGGCCTTGTTTTTTATCGTGTAAAATGCTGAGGACAGGAATAGCAAATGCAGCCGTTTTGCCCGTTCCCGTTTGGGCAATGGCGAGTAAATCTTCTCCCTTCAAAATATTTGGTATCGCTTTAAACTGAATATCCGTTGGGCGTCGAAAGCCCAATTTAGCGATACTTTTTTTGATGTCTGGAGAAATACGGTAGTTTTCGAACTTCATAATATAAACAGGATGACAGGATTTTACAGGACATGCTTTACGCTGCATTCAATGTAGGCCATGTTCATCTTATTTTGAGGAACTAAACTGACCTAATTAACCTCATAAGCCCTATTCACCTCATGAACCCACAATTTACAGGAGTGTGTAAGGTATATGAGGCTAATGAGGTTGAAGTCGAACCCCATTGATAAGCCCTATGAACCTCATAAACCTTATTCACCCAGAAATTACACTCGATAGAGTAGTGTACTGACATTCATCCCCGCCCCAACGGACGCAAAAATTAGGTTATTACCCGATTCGAAATGATGACCGTTTAGTTCTTTTTTCTGTATGAGGTCGTATAAAACGGGCACGGTAGCGACGGAATTATTGCCCATTTTTTCGATACACATCGGCATGACGTCTTTGGGCACTTCCCGAATACCGTAGAGACGGAAGAAGTTTTTAATGATGCCTTCATCCAATTTTTCGTTGGCCTGATGTACGAGTACTTTACTAACGTCTTGAACATCTAGTCCCGCTTTTTCGATACATTTTTTAACAGTAGGTGGAACGTTTTTGACGGCGTATTTATACAGTTTTCGGCCGTGCATCTTAATGTAGTACTGTTGTTGACAGGCTTCTTTATTATAGCTTTTTCCGTTCCAAAGATAGTAGGCTTCCTGTAAGGTATCGGTTCGAGTGGCGTGGGATAGGATGCCTCTTGGCGTGGCTTCTTCTTTTCCTTCAATAACGGTAGCGCCCGCACCGTCGGCGTATATCATACTGTCTCGGTCGTGTGGGTCAACGACTCTCGACAAGGTCTCCGCACCAATCACTAACACTTTTTTAGCCTCTCCCGACTGAATGTAGAAATGTCCTTGTATCATAGCTTGAACCCATCCAGGGCAGCCAAAGGAGATGTCATAGCAGACACATTCTGGGTTCTTGATGGCCAATTTATGTTTGACCCGGCTCGCTAGAGAAGGCATAATATCCACTCGATTGCTACCGTTGATTACATCGCCAAAATTGTGAGCCACGATGATGTAATCCAAGGTCTCGACGTCTAAATTAGCCGCTTTAATCGCTTTTTGCGCAGCTAAAAATGCTAAATCGGACGCTTTTTGTTTAGGTTTGGCATAACGCCGTTCGGCAATGCCCGTTATTTCTGTTAGCTTATTGACGGTTTCCGCATTTGTTTTGGTGACCCTTTCGCCCGTCGTTTCGTAAAATTCGTGGTTTAGAAAATGGTCGTTGGTAATCACTCTTTCGGGTAAATACCGACCAGAACCTGTAATAATTGTGTTTATCATATTTTATTTTGCGTAAGTCTCTATTAGAATAGCTTCGTGTACAAACTTTTACTTTTTGGTAAAAAAAGACTAGCGAAACTCATAGTTCTCCGATTCATAGGCAAACATAAAGCGAAAATTCGCCATTAAAGAATTTTCTCTAAAGATAATATCGGGAATCCGATGCAATAATCGGTAAACTACGATGTTCAAACTTTTATAGGACAGGTGTAGAGGTAGAAAGGTGGAGAGGCTGAAAGGTGGAGAGGCTGAAAGGTGGAGAGGCTGAAAGGTGGAGAGGCTGAAAGGTGGAGAGGCTGAAAGGTCTATACCTATTGCTCACTTTATGGTTAGTTTGAAGGGTTCAATGGTTTATACTAGACCTATTTACCTCTCCACCTTTCAGCCTTTTAGCCTCTCCACCTTTCCTAAGCCCGCTTCGCCCGCTCCCACAAAACCGACTGATTACCCTTCAAAAAGCGGAAAAAGCCTCGATAAACGGCGTAGTGCATCACACAGAAGTAGTAGGGGACAAAAAGTGCTTTTAGGCGCAGTTGTCTTTTTTCTAATAAAAAACCGATTAAGGCTAAGGTGTAAAAAAGGATTTGAGCGAGGAGTAACCCTTGATAGATTGGATTGCCAGATTGTGCCAACAAGATATTGGCCACTAAGATGACTGGTAGTGCCGTTGGAACGACGAACCATCGAAAGACGCGCCGAGAAATGAATTGAAAAGATAGTTTGCCGTATCGAAAAATATTGAACAGTTTGGATAGCCGAGTAACTGCTTGGAAACCACCCGCAGCGATTCTAATTTTTCTTTTTAATTCTTCTTTGACCGATGCGGACTGTCCTTCCATAGCGTAAGCATCGGGCGCATAGGCAATCCGATACCCCTTGGTGGCAATGGTCATCGTTAAGAAAAAATCTTCGATGATACTGTCTCTGGGTATTTGGGGAGAAAGTTCAGTTCGGATAGCGAATAACTCGCCCGCAGCACCGATGACCGAATAAAATTGAAAATCTAGGTTTTTCAAAAAGGATTCGTATTTCCAGTAAATTCCTTCTCCCGCTGCGCTAGCGTCCCCCGTTTGTTCTTGATAAATTCGCTTTTCACCCGAAACTACTCCAATAGTAGGATTGGCAAAATGTTTGACTATATTACGAATGGCGGTCGAATTGACCATAGCGTTGGCGTCGGTAAAAACCGAAATGGGCGTTTTTATTTCGGGCATAATTCGCTCTACCGCTGCAATTTTGCCATTGCGTTCGGGAACGAAAATGTGTCGAAAAGACACGCCTCGGGGAAGTGGATAATTTTGAATAATTTCATTAGTGCGGTCATTGGACCCATCCGTAACGACCAAGAAATGAAGTTTGGAGGTAGGATATTCTAAAGCTAAAGAATTGGTGATTTTATCGTACATCCACCGTTCTTCGTTGTAGGCAGGAATCACAAAAGTAACGTCGGGTTCGTAATTGTCGGAGAAAATGGTTTCCTGCCCAAAGAGGGTTTTTCTAATTTTTATCCAACAATATACAATTATTGGATACCCTAAAAAGTTGTAGAGGACTAAGGTAATGCCGACCCAGAAAATGATTTCCCACATTGGTAAATTTGTTTTTCAATAATGAAAATGTAGTTTTCTAAAAAAAATAGAGGGTTGATGTAAGAGGCCGACGGGATGAGTTTTTCGGTTGAAATCGGCAATATAATTACAAATCACTTACTTTTTCAAGTTAATTTTTATAAGTTTGAGCAAAATAGTGAAGAATTTTGTTCAAGAAGCTAATTGTTTAAATATGGCAAGGCTTTTAAGAATACATTTCATTGTTTGCAACAGTTGCTACACACAAATTTAATCAACCTATTGTTCAACCTATTTTTTTAAGTTGAGCGTAAAATACTATGAGAAAAGCCTATTTCTTCCTCGTGGCGCTCATTATTTGGATGCTGCTTTTTTGGTACCATTACGTCTTTAATATCAAACAGGTCGGTGCAACCGCACCCGTCACCCCAATGACTGTTGAAAAAGCACCCGTTGAAGTTATCTTACCTAACATTCTTTTGTTTCAAAAAGGGCGTTATCAAATCATTGCTCATCGTGGTCAAACGACGCTAATTGACTCTATTTTAGCCGAAGGAAATTCTACCCAAATCTTACAGATTACGGGACTTTACACCGTAGCGGAGCAAACTGGATTGCCTTACGATTTGGGTAATGCGAGAGCGGCTGCGCTGAAAAAGGTTCTGCTACCGTATATCCCCGAACAAAGAATGGAGATTTTTTCTGATACAATTAGTACCTTTAAGTACTTAAAAGATAGTTTGGTTGCGGGGGTGTTTTACGAGTGGGTCGATGGATTCGATAAAAATGAGCCCGTTAATTCGTTTGTTCTACAGCACCGCTACAAACGGGTCAAAACGGAACCCTTCGATGAGTTGCTTTCCGAAATTGCGGCAAGGTTAATCGAAACGGGGGAAAGAATTATCATCATTGGTCACGTCGATGACACGGGAGACAAAGAGTTGAACTTCACCATTGCCTTGCGGAATGCGAAGGACATTCGAGACGTTCTCAAAGCGAAAGGTGTTAATCGCAAACAAATTGAAACGACCTCACGGGGAGAAGAACAGCCGCTAATTGATAATAGCACAGAAGAGGAGCGTATTGAGAATCGTAGGGTTGAAATGGAGATTGTTGGTGGCTAGGGTAGTAGGCAGTGGCAGTAGCGGTGGCAGTGGCAGTGACCAGTACCTAGCAACCAGTAACCAGTAACCAGTGACCAGAAAAAAACGCTATCATATGTATTTATTTTTACAAGCAGACGAGTCTATTTTGGGAGCGACGGTAGACGTTGCTTTTTATACCCTCATTGCTTTTGGGTTGGCTTCTTTGTTTTGGTATTTTTATCAAAAAAAGGACAAAAAGACCATTGAAACATTATCGTCGTCTTTGAAGACCTTGCAGCCCAAGCACGATGTACTTAGTAATCAGTACGAGCATTTGAAAGCAGAGCATCTAAAACTCAAAGAAGGATTGGCCGATTTGATGGAGAATTACCAAACGCTCCATAATGAACACGAGGCATTTTTGGTAGCGCAGTCTTCTGCAAAAAATGTGTACGAACAAGCCGACGAAGAGCGACTGTCTTTACTGGATAGTTACGAGTCGATGGAGTCTAATTATAATGCCTTGGAAACCAAGTATAACGATGTGGTGAATAGTTTGGACCGTTTGGAAGAAGAAATTGATACTTTGAAAGACGAACGAGATGAGCTACAGGAAGTCAATGCTTTCTTGCGGAGTGAACTGAAAAAATTGGAAGAAATTCTAGCGGCTAAAGGAGAGGATATTGCGGCTATTCGCAGTGAATTTGAGGACGGTTCGCAAGATTTCGACGATGAAATCGAAAAGTTGATTGGTGCTTCCAATGCCCAGCCTCTAGTGAGAATGCTTCCCGAAGAAGAAAAAAAAGTCGATGTGTCCGAAGCGGAGGCTACTTTACGGGCTAATTACGATTCGCTCAAAGCGGATTATCACCAGTTGAGAAACGAAAATGAAGAATGGCGCATTCGTTTTCATGCATTACAAAATGACTATGAGGCGCTCGTTGGCAAACAATCCAGTATAGATGAAACAAATAAACAACCCCTAGATAGCGATTGGCAGTCTAAATACGATGCCTTACAACAAAAATTTACGGCGGTTAGTGAAGAACTCAATCAAAAAGTCTTACCAAAATTACGGGCTACTCAATCTTTGCTAAACCAGAAAGAGCAAGGATTCCGAGAGCTGCAAGCCAAATTAGAAGACCAGACCAATTTGATTCAATCTTCTTCTAGTCAACTGAAAAATTTTGAAGACGTCCGGGCGACCAACCAAGCACTTTACACGAGCAATAAAAATTTAGCAGAAAAGAATACTGCCTTGCAGAAGCAGTACGAAAAAATAAACGGCGAATATTTGGGTATGAAATCCCAATTCCAATTGCTCCGAGAACAGTTTAGCGTGATTGAGAACAGGCTAGAACTCGCTCAAGAAAAAACTAGTACGGAGGAATTGAATCAAGCTTACGACCAGTTGAAAGTAGATTACCTGGTCGCTACGGAAGCCCAATCGGCTCAACAAGAAAAAATCGAACAATTAGAAAAACTCCTACATTCCATTAATGAAAGTAGTAGTTACGGCATCATTTATTTACCTTCTAATTTACAGATTATTGAAGGGATTGGTCCCAAAATTGAACAACGACTGCTAGCCGCTAATATCCGTAATTGGGAAGAGTTGGCTAATACTGAGGTGGCTCAACTTAAAGCTATTTTAAAAGAAGCAGGCAGGCGATTTCAAGTGCATGACCCGACCACCTGGCCACAGCAGGCTCAACTACTGGCTAGCGGACAATGGAAGGCTTTTCGAGATTTGGAAGCTGAAATCATTGCGGGAAAGAAACGCAACAATAAAGAACAAATATTCGATGATTTAAAAGTCATCGAAGGGATAGGGCCGAAAATTGAGGTATTGCTCAATAATGCCAATATTCATACATGGAAAAAGTTATCTACCACGGGTATTGGAGAATTGAAAAAGTTGCTTAAAACGGCTGGGAGTTCTTACGAAGTTCACGACCCAAGTTCTTGGCCCGAACAGGCGAAATTGGCGGCTGCGCAAAGTTGGAACGAACTGAAAACGCTGAAAGAAACGCTGCAAAACGGTCAAGCGGAGGCCTAAAGATAAGTATTCCGACAAGACTAGCTTTTGTTTCTTTTGACAGGATTTTAGGATTGACAGAATTCAAACCAATGGTAGTCAAAATCATGTTCATCCTGTCTAATAGATTTATTCAATCTTGTCTAGTTATTCACCTAAGCGGGCCGTTTTCGACCAGTTACCTTTTCGTAAACGTACCAAGGGTCCATATTTGGGTCGGGCGCCAACCCCTTGCCCATTCGGATTAGTTGAAACTGGTGCCATGGCGTTTGCAACATTCCCGATTGGTCAATTTTGAGGACACCCGTCAATAAATCTGGGACGGTACAATCCTTACGTGTACCTTCAATCAATTCTTTGGCTACATTCGGATATAAGCAAAACGGTCGGCCCAAGCCGACAAAATCTAATTCTTTATTTTCAATGGCTGCGGCCATTGTTTTGGCCGTTCTGAATCCACCCGTTAGCATCAACGGGCTGTTTATCTTCTCCCGCACTTTTACGATAAATTCCATGAAGTAGGCTTCTCTCTGCTTGGTACTTTCTCGTTGTTGCGTCCCAACCATAGCGGCTCGTTCGTAGGTGCCACCCGACACTTCGATTAAGTCCATTCCTTCTTGGTCGAGCATTTGGATGACCTCCATCGACTCTTCTTCGGTAAAGGCACCTCGTTGGAAATCGGCCGAATTTATTTTGATACCCAGTGGGAAATCATCCCCACATTTTTTTCGCATATTTCGATAAATCTCTAGAACAAATCTAGCCCTGTTTTCCAAAGGACCGCCCCATTTATCCGTCCGAATGTTGGTCAAAGGAGACAAGAACTGACTCACTAAGTAGCCGTGGGCACCGTGAATTTGCGCTCCTTTCATGCCCGCTTTTTTGGCCATCAACGCCGCCGTTCCGTAACGTTCAATTAAATCTAGGATTTCTTCTTCGCTCAATGGCCTGGGTTCTACGTACAGTCGGCTAGGCATTTTGACGTTAGAAGCACTAACTGGCGCTTTGTCCAGATAAATGGGCGCTTGGCGACCGGGATGATTGATTTGCATCCAGAGTTGTGTTCCTTCCGCTTGTGCTTTTTCGGTCATGGTAGCATAGTCCGCTAAGAAGGAGTCGTCTTCCGCAATCATCACGTTGGGGTTCACTAAATGGTCTTTGTCCACCATTACATTGCCCGTGAATAGTATGCCAGCCCCTCCTTTTCCCCACAGTTCGTACAAGTTGAACAACGCTTTGGAAGGTCGCCCGTTCTTTTCTGCAATTCCTTCGCTTAGGGCAGATTTTGCTAGTCTATTCTTGACAATACTTCCAGACGGTAAAGTAAAAGATTGATTTAAAGCGCTAGTGCTCATACGATTGTTAAATTTTTAGTAATCCGTCTTTATCGACTTATCAAATGGAACTTTAAATTGGTAAGCCACATCTTGGTCTCGACTATCATCTAATACGTCCAACCCATACTGCACTTTTCGAGGGTCATCGTACGTCATCGTACCGAATATTCTATCCCAAAAAGAAAAGATATTTCCAAAATTAGTATCCGTCCAAGGACGCTCAAAATGATGGTGGAATTTGTGCATGTTAGGCGTCACGAACACGTAACTCAATGCCTTATCTAATTTGGGGGGCATGTAGAAATTGGCGTGTGTAAAGTAAGTGAAAAAGACCGTAGCGATTCGATAAAATAGATAGTAAGCTAATGGAATGCCTGTAATAATGATGGCTCCCAAAGCAAAGACTTCCCGCATGACATAATCGCCCGGATGATGCCGCGTTGCCGTCGTCGCATCTACTTGAGTATCACTATGGTGTATCATGTGAAACCGCCACATGAAAGCCACTTTATGAAGTAGGTAATGGGCCAAATATTGCGCTACTAAGTCGAGAACCATGACGGCAATGAGTAACTCTACCCAAAGTGGCCAATCTACCAAATACAGTAGGCCAAATTCGTTGGTGGACAGCCACGCAAAAATACCGACTGTTGCCAATCCAAATAGCACATTAATAGTCATATCGCTGGCTAAAAAGATAAAGTTGACGCCTGCGTGTTTCCACTTTTTATAGTCAAATTTAACCAAGGGATACCCTAATTCAACAATCCAATTGGCCGAGATACAGGTGATGACCCAAGCCAATTTTTGCCAAGTAGGCATCGTTTCGAAAAAATTTAAAAAGGCTTCCATGATTTTTAGTTATTTGTTATTTGTCAGTCCAATTTTGGAAAAGTACGGCACTAAGGTAGGCAAATTGCAACGTTTATTTGTTCATACTAGGTCAAAAAAACGGTTTATTTACCGCTTTATAGTCTTCAGAACTTCTGTGAAGCCTAGTTTGTCGATGTTCAAATGTGCAGCACCATCGACATATAACGTGACGCCAGAAATGTAAGAGGCAAGCGAACTGGCCATAAAACAAACCGCATTGGCCACTTCTTTCACCGTTCCATAGCGCTTCATTGGCACGGCTTTTCGGCCTTCCACGAACATATCCCGAACGGGCTTTGGATAGGTTTTTAGGCCCGAGGACTCAATAGTGCCTGGAGCAATGGCATTGATGCGAATATTGTATTCTGACCACTCCAATGCCAATGTTTTGGTCATATTTTCGACGCCCGCTCGGGCAGCACCCGTATGTACCATTCCTGGGAAGCCTCGATGAATCTGGGCAATAATGTTGATAATGGTTCCTTCTTTTTGTGGAATAAAAAAGGCATTGGCCATTTCTCTAGTGACGTAAAAAGTACCGTTTAAATTGTTGTTAATGACGGCATTCCAACCTTTATCACTCAGCGTATGCGCCAATGTTGGGAATTGCCCCCCCGCATTATTGACCAAAACATCCAATCGACCGTGGCGATTCTTTATTTGTTCGGCAACGGTACGAATCTGTTCCGACTCTCGAATATCACAAACTTTGTAATCGCAGAGACCGAATTGGGATAATTCTTCGGCTGCTTGGATAAGTTTTTCTTCTTTTCGAGAAGAATTAATCACTTTCGCACCTAATTGCAGCATCATTTTGGCGATTTCGTAACCAATACCACTGCGGCCTCCAGTAACTAGCGCAACTTTATTCTTAAATAAATCTTTTCCAAATAGCATAATTAGTGATTAGTTTGACTAGTGACTAGTTATCAGTGACTAGTGGTTAGTCTGTGGATTTTAAGAACAGTAAAGAATAAATTTACCATTTCAAAAACCTTAACTTGTTGATTGCCAATACTTTTAAATTTTGGATTTGTAATTTTAAATTTCACATTTCCCTTAGTACCTACTACTTTTTACTTTCTCAAAATGTCAACTTACGCTTTCGTGCCACCACCTGCCAGTTTTCTGTCCACTCATTTTCACGAATAATGTGCGCTTCCTCGTGCAAGGCGACACTCGGGCAAACGTGAAACGGGACGCCGTAAAGGACTTGTCCGATGGATAAATTCTCCCAGTTGTCCACTTTTAGCATCAAATGTTCCTCGCTGTGTTTGTAGGCCTCGTAGTTGGTCAAGTTGAGCCACCGAATTCGGTTGTGAATGGGATTTTCTGCACCAACCGATTTATGACCCAAATCGACCGTAATAATACCTTTTGTGGGTTTGGAAATGATTCGCGAGATTAAAACTGCCGCCCAGTCTAGTCCCAATTCGGGAGCGATATTTTGATAGCCAGCATCCCAAAAAAAGACCGTACCTGGACTACAAAAAACGGTAGAACGCATGGAAGCAGGGGAAAAAGAGGGAGACCCGCCGTTGATGATGCACACGTCGAGTTGTAGTTCTGATTGTAGGCGGTCCACCAAACCATACACGGGGCGAAAGGCTAAATCGCTGGCTCGTTTGCGTTCTGCTAGGTTTGGTGTGCGGAACTGACCATCGTAAACGTGTAAACCTTTAAAATTGATATTTGGGATTCGATGAATTTCTGCCGCTACGTTAAACGTATCTTCGTCTAGCGGACATCCCGTTCGGTGCATGCCATTGTCCACATCTAAATAGACATTTGCCGTCAGATTTTTTTTCGAAAAATGAGCAGCTAGTTCTTTAGCAGTGGCAATATTGTCCACTAACGAAGCAATGGTAACCGTTGGAAAGGCGAGCGCCACATTGCGCAAACGTTCAATTTTTGGCCCCACCATCTGGTAAGCAATGAGTGCTTCGGTGGCTCCCGAATTAGCGACCATTTCCAACTCGGCAATCGTCGAACACTTGAATTTGGTAATACCTTTGGTCATTTGCATAGCAACTACCTCGGCCATTTTGTGGGTTTTCACGTGGGGAAATAGCCGCTTGGGATTACCACCGACCTTTTCAATCATTCGGTCAATATTCTTCGCTACTCGGTCGGTATAAACGAGTAATCCTGGGCTATCAATTTGGTCGATATTCTTTACTTCGTACCATTCCATAAGGAAATTAAAAATTTAATATCTAAAAATGTTCGTATCACTTGTTTTTAGAAACGATTAAACGTTACTATTTATACTTTTTACAAGCTGTTTTTACTAAGTTTTTTCGTAACCATTCAGCAATGGTGTAGAACGTGTTGCACACCTCAGCTTTTACAAAAAAGGAGCGAAAAACTAACCTTTTTGCGCTTATCAGAACAAGTATCCGACACGTTGACGGCGAATATTGAATGGTCACGTTTTTCTTTTAAAAAGATGTACTTTTGCGAGGCTTTTGTTATTGCCATTAAGACTAAAATTTGTTCTTAAAAAAGGAACTTTCTAGCTCTAAATACATTGTATCTAACTGGGAGTTAGCAAGATTCCCCAAATGTAGCAGAATAATTTTCTTTTTTGAAAAAAAGTTGAGCAAGTCTCTAGAAAAGTAATTTGTGAACATGAATTTAGCGCCAAAAGATTTATACGAAAAATTAGAGTTTGATAAGATATTAGAATTAGTGGAAGGGGAGTGCTACGGCAAATTGGGAAGAGAGATAGTCCGACAAATAGCACCTACCAACAATCGTCGGAGAATCATCCAGTTATTAAACGAAGTTCGGGAATATCAGGTAACGTTAGGCAACGACCGCTTTCCCATGCAAGCCTACGAGGAAATCAGTAAGG
>JBCCQK010000128.1:0-16879 GCA_039024375.1 Bacteroidota bacterium | reverse complement strand
GGTGCATCGCACCGACAGCATTTGTATCAAAAGTTAGTCAACTTGTACTTCACAAAGGTGCATCGCACCGACCACATTAGGTCTTTTTAACAAAGGTGGTCGGTGCCATGCACCTCTGTTACTTGGTTTTAGCAACAAATGATACAAAGATTACCGGTACTACGTACCTTTTTGCTTTCAAATAAACTTGTGGGGTATCGTTAGACTTTGCCAGTATCTCCTGCTATTCAAAAAGATAAAAGTAGGAGATGCTCTCAAAGCATCGCCTACTTTTAATTCCTTTACACATCATAGTTCAACACAGGCGCCAACCACTTTTCCGCTTCCTCTACGCTAAAGTCCTTACGCTTTGCATAATCCTCCACTTGGTCTTTACTCACCTGCCCCACTCGAATATACTTCGAATCGGGGTGCGCAAAATACCAACCACTAACGGCGGCGGCGGGGTACATCGCACAACTTTCCGTGAGCGTAATGCCCGTCTTTTCTTCCACTTGCAGCAATTCCCAAAGCGTCCGCTTTTCGGTATGTTCGGGGCAGGCGGGGTAGCCCGGTGCGGGCCGAATCCCTTTGTATTCCTCTTTGATTAAAGCGTCGTTGTCCAGATTTTCGTCGGCGGCGTAGCCCCAGAATTCGGTACGCATGCGTTCGTGCATACGTTCGGCGAAGGCTTCGGCAAAACGGTCAGCCAATGCTTTGAGTAGGATGGCATTATAATCGTCTTGGTCGGCTTCGAACCTTTTGACGTGTTCCTCGATACCAAAACCAGCGGCCACAGCGAACGAACCGATGAAATCTTGTACGCCCGATTCTTTGGGCGCTAGATAGTCGGTCAAACACTCGTTGGGGCGACCGGGAGCTTTCTTCACTTGCTGCCGCAGGTGGTGCAACGTCGCTTTGACTTGGTCTCTTTTATTGCTTTCGTACACTTCGATGCTGTCTTCGTTGACCGTATTGGCGGGATAAATTCCTACAACCGCTTTGGCCGTCAACCATTTTTCGTCAATGATTTTTTTCAGCATCACTTGGGCATCGGCGTACAGTTGGGTCGCCTCTTTTCCGACAATTTCGTCTTCCAAAATGGCGGGGAATTTACCCGCTAGTTGCCAACTCGAAAAGAAGGGCGTCCAGTCTATGTAGGCCGCAAGCTCCTCTAAAGAATAATTGTCGAAGACTCTCGTTCCCGTAAAGGAAGGCATCACGGGCGTGTAGTTCGACCAATCCAATTGCTTTTTATTTTCTCTCGCTTTCTTCAGCGTCAAATACTTTTTACTCGACTTGCGGTTCGACCGCATTTCTCGGACCCGTTTGTAGTCCGCTTTGATGTCCAAAATGTAATTGCTGCTAGTATCCTCATCGTCACTCAACAGATTGCTGCAAACCCCAACGGCACGGGACGCATCTAATACATGGACAACGGGCCCGTTGTACTGCGGTTCGACCTTCACGGCGGTATGCGTTTTCGAGGTCGTTGCGCCACCAATCAACAATGGAATTTTAAAACCTTGGCGTTCCATTTCTTTGGCAACGTGCACCATTTCGTCCAAAGACGGGGTAATTAGGCCACTTAAACCGATAATATCTACATTTTCCGCTTTGGCTACGTCTAAAATCTTCTGCGTTGGCACCATCGCGCCGATGTCGATGATTTCGTAGTTGTTACAACCTAAAACGACCCCGACAATATTTTTACCAATGTCGTGTACGTCGCCCTTCACGGTGGCCATCAGTACCTTCCCTTTGGTGGCGCCTCCACCCGCTGCTTTCGATTCTTCGATGAAAGGGGTCAAATACGCCACGGCTTTTTTCATTACCCGTGCGGATTTTACGACCTGTGGCAAGAACATTTTTCCCGCCCCGAATAAGTCACCAACGACGTTCATGCCGTCCATCAACGGCCCTTCGATGACCTCAATGGGTTGGTCGTGTAACTGTCGAGCTTCTTCGGTATCCACTTCGATAAATTCGGTGATACCTCGCACCAAAGAGTGACTTAGACGCTGCTGAACGGTACTTTCTCGCCAACCCAAATCTTTGGCCACCGACTTTCCACCGTCGCCTTTGACTTTCTCGGCGTATTCTGTCAAACGGTCCGTTGCGTCGTCTCTTCGATTGAACAGTACATCTTCCACTCGTTCTAATAAATCTTTGGGAATTTCTTCATAGACCTCAATTAGACCCGCATTGACAATCCCCATATCCATGCCCGCTTTGATGGCGTGGAACAAAAACGACGAGTGCATCGCTTCTCGAACGACATTATTCCCTCGGAAAGAAAACGAAATATTACTGACCCCTCCGCTAATCATAGCACCCGGGCACAATTCTTTAATTTGTCGAGTCGCTTCGATGAAATGAATGGCGTATTCGTTATGTTCTTCGATACCCGTGGCGACGGCAAAAATATTGGGGTCAAAAATGATGTCGTTGGGATTAAAATCCACCTCGTTGACCAAAATATCGTAGGCTCTTTTACAAATTTCTACTTTGCGTTCGGTCGTATCCGCCTGTCCTTCTTCGTCGAAGGCCATGACCACGGCCGCCGCTCCGTAGCGCTTAACCAACGTAGCGTGTCGCTTAAATTGCTCAACGCCTTCTTTCATCGAAATACTGTTCACGATACACTTTCCTTGCACGCATTTTAGCCCCGCTTCAATCACGTGAAATTTCGAACTGTCAATCATAATCGGCAATTTGGCAATATCGGGTTCGGCCATCACCAAATTGAGAAAATCTTTCATGGCTTGCTCGCTGTCCAACAATCCTTCGTCCATGTTCACGTCGATGACTTGGGCCCCCCCTTCTACTTGGTGCAACGCGACGGATAAGGCTTCGTCGTAAGCCCCCGTCTTGATTAATCGGGCAAACTTTCGAGAACCCGTTACGTTCGTGCGTTCCCCAACGTTGATAAAGTTAGCGTCGGACCGAATAATCAACGGTTCCAATCCACTCAACATCGAAAGGGGTTCTCCTGCGGGAATTTTTCGAATGGGCAAATCGGCCACGGTTTCGGCCATGGCCTTGATGTGGTCGGGAGTAGAACCACAACAACCGCCCACCAAATTGACAAAACCAGCGTTGGCAAAATCTTTGATGTACTCCTTCATCTCTTCGCCGTCTTGGTCGTATTCGCCAAATTCGTTGGGTAAACCCGCATTCGGATAGGCGTGGACGTTCGTATCGGCAATTTTCGACAGTGCTTCCAAGTGGGGCCGCATTTCCTCCGCCCCCAAAGCACAGTTCAGACCCACACAAAAAGGCTTGGCGTGCATCACCGAAATCCAAAAGGCTTCGACTGTCTGTCCCGATAAGGTACGCCCACTCGCATCGGTAATCGTTCCCGAAATCATAATCGGTAACTTCACCCCTTTTTCTTCAAAAACCGTTTCCACCGCAAAAATGGCCGCTTTAGCGTTCAGCGTATCAAAAATGGTTTCAATCAAGATAATATCCGAACCACCGTCAATCAGTCCCTCCGTTTGTTCTTTGTAGGCCGCCACCATTTCGTCGAAGGTTGCCGCCCGAAAACCGGGATTGTTCACGTCGGGTGAAATCGACAAAGTTCGGTTCGTCGGCCCAATGGCACCCGCCACGAAGCGCGGTTTATCGGGATTCATCGCCGTGTATTCTTCGCAGGCCTTTTTCGCAATTTTCGCCGACTCGTAGTTGATGGCGTAGGCTTGGGCTTCCATCTCGTAGTCCGCCTGCGCAATCGTCGTTCCGCTAAACGTATTGGTCTCCACAATGTCCGCTCCCGCATCCAAATAGGCTTTGTGAATCGCCTCAATAATGTGCGGCTGCGTGATGGAAAGAATGTCGTTATTTCCTTTAATATCCAGTTGCCAATCTTTGAACTGTTCGCCCCGATAGTCGGCTTCTTCCAGTTCGTATTGCTGAATCATCGTGCCCATGGCACCGTCCAAAACAAGGATTCTTTCCTTGATAATTTACGTTACATATTTAGTCATATTTTAGATTGAATTGGTATGTACAAGTAAAAGGTTGTGTGCGCTAATGTGCGTTAAATGTGCATGGAGACACAACACCGAGTTATTTTCTAGGCTCTTTGATAATTTTTGCAATTGCAGAAATCACGGAGTGATTAAACTTGAATAACTCCGTATGAAATGCGGAGATTTTGAGTCTATCGGGGACTCACAATCCCGAAGGGATTGAACTTTTGCGAAAATTTTCAGAGAACCCTATTTTTTACAACATTAGAATTAGCTTATGGAAAGGTGGGCAGTTATATACGAGCAAAAAGAACACTAAGTTCTACGATTTGGTTTTTGTTTTGGGCAAAAATAGTGATTTTGAGAATAGGAATTGTCATCCGAGTCTTTTAAAGTTGTTTGATTCTTCCGCAAGTTTCCAGACAAATCGAGTCTTGTCCACGTATATCATCTCCCGATTGATAATTTTCTGGAAAGTGTGCGTACTAATGGGCAGTTTTTTCATAAAATGGTCGTCGATTTAAGACAAAGATACTTTTTTTGTAGAAATTTTTTTTTTGAAAAAGATACCATTCTATTGCTTCGGACTTGCCTACTGGCTGGTTTATTTAACTGGCTGTCAATCTTCTCAAAGTATTGAATACCTCACAACGCCCTGCAAACGGGGCGGCGAACCCAACTTACACGTATCCAACAGCGGAAACGCCTACTTATCTTGGGTGGAATACCTAAACGACTCAACCGATGTCTTGGCTTTTTCCACCTTAGAAGAAACTACTTGGTCAGCACCAAAAATCGTCGCCAAAGGCACCAACTGGTTTGTCAACTGGGCCGATTTTCCTTCCTTGGTTACCTATTCGGATAGCGAAGACAAAATGGCAGCCCATTGGCTACAAAAGAGTGCCGTAGGAACTTACGATTACGATGTTCGCATTGCCCAGTCCAAGGATGGTGGAACAACTTGGTCAAAGTCGTTCGTCCCGCATACCGACGGCATTGCGGCGGAACACGGTTTTGTAACCTTGTTACCAATGGGAAACAATCAAATTTTTGCCACTTGGTTAGACGGCCGCTACACCAAAACCGAAAATAATTCGGACGGACACGACCACGAGGGGCAAGGTGGGGCGATGACGCTACGTGCCGCTTTTTTTGACGGCAAAGGACAACTATCAGGTGAAATTGAACTCGACGACCAGGTGTGCGATTGCTGTTCAACCTCCGCCGCCCAAACGGAAACTGGCGTTATTGTTGCCTATCGAGACCGCTTGGAAGGTGAAATTCGAGACATTTCTATTGTTCGCCAAATCGGGCAGGATTGGACACGCCCCCGTCGGTTGAACGCCGATGGTTGGGAAATTGCGGGCTGTCCCGTCAATGGCCCCAAAATAGTCTCCGACGGTGAAAAAAGAGTAGCCGTTGCTTGGTACACGATGGCGCAAGACACCGCTAAAGTCTTGTTGGCCGTATCGAACGATGCGGGGGCTAATTTCGGTGAACCTATCCGAATCGACGATGGGCAGCCCTTGGGTAGAGTAGGGTTGACTTTTCGAGGGAAGGACTTATTTTTGAGTTGGTTAGAAAAAGAGAATGTAGCGGAAGCCAGTATTCGGCTAGCCAAAATAGACGCAAACGGATTGAGTAGGAAAATGACCGTCACCGAAACCAGTAGCGCCCGACGCAGCGGATTTCCCATCTTAAAAACGTGGAATCAGCAACTATTAATGGCTTGGACGGAGGTGTTGGATAACGAAGAAAATACGACGATTCGGACGGCTTTAGTAGATTTTTAGTAACTACCCGTCATTCTTTGCGTTTTTATGGAAAAAACAGCTAAACTTTGAGTCAAAAATAGGAATTTAGCGTAGGGTTATGCTTTGATGACTACTGCGGAAAGTTCAAAACTTGCAAGTTGCTTAGAAGTACGTATTTTTGTAAAAAATAAAATACGTAAAAATGAATACTAAATTGACCTTAACGGTAGATAAGGCGGTTATTGAAGCGGCAAAAAAGTATGCAAAATCGGATGGGAGAAGTCTTTCTGGGATTATTGAGGAATATTTGAAATCGCTCGTTCAAAACAGCACCGAAAAAGATGATTTTGAGATAAGCCCATTTGTTCAATCTTTGTGGGGTTCTGTAAAGTCGCTACCCGAATCGACGGATTATAAAGAAATATTGGCAGAAGAATTGGCAAAAAAATACCTAAAATGAAGCGAATATTTCTCGATACAGATGTGGTGATGGATTTTTTGACAAGACGTGAACCTTTTGCTGTAGAATCCATGAAACTGATGGAATATGGCTATCGGAAAAAGCTGGAATTGAACATTTCTTCCTTATGTTTGAGTAATGTCCATTATTTAATTAGCAGAATAGAAAATAAATCTAGAGCGAGGGATAAGGTAAAAGCGATGTTGAAACTAGTAGAAACACTTTCGGTTCATAAAAGTACAATTGAAAAAGCTGCCTACTCCGATTTCAAAGATTTTGAAGACGCCATTCAGAACTTCTGTGCAGCAGAAAATGGCATTGAATCAATTGTCACTAGAAATGTGAAAGATTTTTCTAAAAGTCGTTTAGCCGTATTAACGCCCAGAGAATTTATCATTGCCTTTGAAACGCAATCGGAAAGCCCACGATAAAGATAGGCCAGTTTTAGTCTAAATGAGAACTAAATAGACCATTTGGGCGAAACCACAAAAGTTGTTATTTTCGTGCCTTTGCATGAAAGATGTTAACGAGACTTTTCAAATCAATACTTTCAAATTTTTGAAGTTTAAGGTATTGAGTAATTTTCGATGTTTTACGAGTTCATCGTTCATCATTTATAGTTCATCGTTTCCTAAAGACCATCCACTAACCACTTATTTAATGAAATTATTTCAACAGTTTACGTTTCTTTTTGCGTTTTTGGCGAGTACGACGGCCATTTTTGCCCAAGAATTGGCTACCAAGACGATGTACAATATGATGCCACTGTCCGTCAATCCTGCCTACACGGGCGATTTCGAAGGCTCGTTTCGGATTGGGGGAATGTACAAAGACTACCAAAGTAGTACTTTTCAAACGCCTTCTTTCTTCGTGGATGTGCCCATCATTATGATTCGAAAACGAGATTGGATTAGTGCGGGCATTTCGTTTGACGCCGACAATGCGGGGACGAACGATTTTAATACCACTCGGTCCTTGATTTCAGCATCCTACCATTTGTCTTTGGACAAAAAAGGAAAGAACTATTTGGTAGCGGGGTACCAATTTGGCTCCGATAACACGAGGTTGAAAAGTTTGCAAACCAACGGTGTATTCGGCGAGGCGCAAGACCCGTCTATTACTAACATCGACCCCGATAATGCCACTTCTTCTCGTATCAACAACATCGGTTTGATGTACCGTTCGGAAATTGATAAAAATACAGACTTTACTATTGGTGCCGCTTTTAACTATATTTTTCGGCAAGACGGTACCATTTCCAACGTCAGCCAAGGGGTATTCAAGCGCCCCTCTTCCATTGTCGTACACGGTTTGGTCAATCGGCAACTAAACGATAAACTGTCCATTCACCCGTCGTTCATTGTACGCGCCAAAGGCTTCGAAGGAACAGATGCTATGGTGCAAGCAATGGTCGGTTACCTTTTTAGCGAAGAAAAACAGTTAACGCTGCGTGGCGGACTCGGCTACGATTTGGACCAAGGTCCCGCATTATTATTAGGTGCGGACTACGGCGATTGGCGGTTTGGGTTATCCTACGAATTTCCGTTGTACGGCATTGCCGATGCTTTAGAAAATATCGGCGGCTTTGAAATTTCTGCTAGTAGAATTATTAAGATTTATAAAAAACCAGTGGTGGACCCCGCTATCTGTTGTCCGGATTTGTAAGAGTATGAGAGGATAAGGGAATAGGGTGATAAGGGAATAAGAGGATAGGGTGATAAGGATTGAAGGTCATCAATTTCCAAAGTAAGCAAGTTGAAAAAATCGTTATTCTTGAGTTTACATTATCATTTGGGGCAAACCGTGTACCGTTAGCTATTTTACCGTAAACCGAATACAATCCATTCTAAATTTTCAAATAATATGAAGATTCGTTTTATATTTTCTCTGTTCGTTTCGATTTGTTGTTACACACAACTATCGGCGCAACCCGTCAATACGGCTACGCCCAAAGTGATGTTGGAAACGGCAGAATTGCAAATGGAAAAACAAGATTACTTCCGTGCCTTGGAATGGTACGATAAGTACTTTAAAGAAACCAAAGACTCGGACGTTTATCCGCAAATGGCCCGACTCAGTATGCGACTTCGGGATTACGGCAAAGCGGAACGGTACTACGCTCGGTATTTGAAAAATCGGGACGTAGAAGAAGAAGTGGTAGAGGAGGAAGTGGACCCCGACGATGATTTGAATAGCATTCAGTACGCTTTGAAAAAAGGCAAAGAGGCGGCCAATAATGCCAAAGAGGAAATTAAGAAAAAGCGTCCTTCTGGTAAGAAAGGGAAAAAGGGAAAGAAGAAAAAAGGGAAAAAGAAAAGCTCGGCAGCTAAGAAAAAAGCGGCAGCCAAAAAGAAAGCCGCTGCTAAGAAAAAGAAAAGTAGTACTCGTAAGAAAAAGCCAAAGCGCCCGTTGACGCCCGAAGAAATCGAAGACCGATTTGACTACGGCCGTGCGTTGAAAAATAATGAAAAGTACGAAGAAGCCATCGCCGAACTCGAAAAATACATCGCTACGGGTACCGACGAAGAAAAAAAGGAACTAGCCAAAAAGGAAATCGAAGGGGCACAGTCGGCCATCCAATTAGGCGTTACCTTGGACGATGGGAAAGAAATCTCGGGTTTGAAAGTAGAACCCATCAAAAAGCTAAATTCCAAAGAAGCGGAATATGGTCCATTTCTGTATAAAGATAATCTGTACTACGCCAGCTTCGGTGATGTCAAAGAATTGATTTCTACCGACGGCGAAACGCCAATGGCTTACGCCCAAATTTACAAATCCGCTAAAAACGGCGAAGACTGGGGCGCAGGGGAAGTTCTGAATACCAAAATCAATCGAGAAGAGTTCCAAACGACCCATCCTCACATTTCTCCCGATGGTGAATATATGTACTTTACACGTGGACTAATGCGAGGCAATAAAGTGGAAATTAGCGAAATCTATTTCAGCAAACAAAAAGGCGACGAATGGGCAGCGCCCAATCCCGTATCCATTGGCTTTGATGCGCAGGAATTTCGAGCTTATCACCCTTGTGTTGGTGATTTGTTTGGTAAAGAAGTACTGTTCTTCGTGTCGGATATGGACGGCGGCGAAGGGGGAAAAGACATTTATTACGCTACCAAAAAAGGGGAAGGCGTCTATGGAGAACCTCGAACGCTCGCTTCGGTTAACACGGTGGGCGACGAAGTAACGCCTTTCTACCGAGATGGAACGCTCTATTTTAGTTCTAATGGATTGTCAGGTTTTGGTGGCTACGATATTTTTACAACGACGTGGGATGGAACTCGCTGGAGCAAGCCGCAAAATATGGGACCTGGTTATAATACGCCTTTGGACGAGAAATCTTTCTTTTTAGACGCTGACGGCGTAAACGGATTTTTGACCTCCAACCGTTCGGGAAGAGGCTTTGCGGGTAAAACTTCCTGTTTTGACATTTTCTCCGTCGTTATTCCACCAATTACGGCAAATGTTCTAGCAGAAGTGTACTACGGAAAACGAGCTTTAAAAGGTGCCTCTGTAGCACTCGTAGAAATGGTGAATGAAAAAGCCACCAATCCTACGGAACAGACCAACAAGCGAGGGAATAATTTTGATTTTCCATTGGAGTTAGAAAAGACTTATATGCTCATTGCGTCGAGAAAAGGCTACACGAGCGATACGGCAATGGTCACTACGACGGATTTATTAGAAAATAAAACCTTCACGGAACGCTTTCAGTTGGAAAAAGCAATTCCCGTCAAGCAGCCTGACCCCGAACCCGAAGTGGTCGAACCCGAATACGAAGACATCGAAGTAGAAATCAACCAGCCGATTCGCCTATCCAATATCTTCTACGAATTAAACGATGATAAAATTTTACCCGATGCCGAAAAGGATTTAAGTGTCCTCTTAGATTTAATGCAGCGTTACCCCGATATGGTGATTGAACTATCTTCGCATACGGACTATCGAGGCAATGACGACTATAATGCGGGGTTGTCGTTGCGAAGAGCAGATTCTGCCAAAAAATGGCTAACGGAAAGAGGCATAGAACCCGAGCGAATCAAATCGGTGGGCTACGGCGAACAGCAGCCCGCTACGGTGGATTCCACATTGGCCAGTGAAAACCCTGGGTTGGAAGCAGGCTGGGTACTAGATTTCAACTTAGTTAGTAAATTGTACCCCAAAGAAAAGCGGGAAGCGGCGCACCAAATCAACCGTCGAACGGAGTTCCGAATCATCGCTGGGCCAACCAACATCAAGATTAAAAAGATGGAGAAGCGGTTGAAGAAGAAGCCTAAAATTAAGGTGATTAGCAACCCTAAGAAAAATACAAAAAAGAAGAAGTCTAGACGACGCAATGCTAATCCCGTTAGTGACACGTTGCCTAAGAAAGGCCCTAAGATGGTATTCGAATACGCCGAAGTAGATTTTGGCGTCGTAAAAAAGGGAGAGAAACGCACACAAGTGTTTAATTTCACTAATGAAGGGGACGAGGCCTTGGTCATTGAATTTGTCAGTGCTTGCGATTGTACCAAACTAGAATATTCCACAGAACCCGTTCCGCCCGGTGAAAGTGGCGCTATCAAAGCAACGTTCGACAGCACGACGATGGAAGAAGGAGCCAAAATGGACATCGACATTATACTTGCCAACGAAGACTCCAGAACGGGCTATCAAATTGTAGAGCGAGTTTCCTATATTTTTGATTTGGAAAAGTAAGGGGTGGATAAGCGATATCCTCAAAAATACCGCTTATCCTACTTATATAACTCAGAGGCTAAAATCACAGGGTAACCCAGACGGGCACGGCGGGAAGTTACCCCATGATAGGGTTACTTATTACCCCGTAACTTTCCGTTACGGGGTAATTTTAAGACTACCCTATTTTAGTCGAACACTACTCAAATTTGTACCTCTAGATTTTACATTTTCCCAAAAAGGGTTGTCAGCACAAAAGTTTTTTGAAAAAAATTACTTTTTTGCTGACAACCCTTTTTTGTTTTTAAATAATTGGTTTTCAGTTAGTTAAACTATTTTTTAACGAAAAAAGAAAATTAAATTTTAAATTTTTTGAAAAAAAATGAAAAAAAGTGCCCAAAAAAGTGTGGAATTTTTGAGGTTTTGCACTCTATATAAGTGTAAGTTTTTAGGGAATGGACAACCTAGGAATTTTCGCTAACAATTTTGCAGAAAGCTGCGGGGCGTTTTCCGAACGATAACAAAGAAAACAAACCGCGACTCCTGTTTAGAAAGTAACTTGAAAGGACATTATGTAATACTGAAAAGCGCTCAAGGTACCTCGCTAAGTACTTTGAGCGACCTCAGTTTTTTGGCCAAGTGGACAGAAGAAGTATTTTTTTGGAATACAAACCAAATCTTTTTATAGAAACCCTGTACGTAACCCCAATTAGCAACGGAAAATAGTGGATGAGTCGGCGTTTGTCGAATTGTCCACTTTCCTTGTTTTACAACTACCGATTATTTCCTTGAAACCAAATGAATGGCCTTTTTCTGTATTTGAAAATGGGTCCGTTCACGCCCTCACACTTGCTACTATTATTAGAACAATGCTACTATGGAAAACTACACCGTGAAAAAGCTAGCCATTACGGCTTGGGCCGAAGAAGACCGGCCGCGCGAAAAATTGTTATTGAAGGGAAAGCATAACCTGTCGAACGCCGAATTGCTGGGTATTCTACTCGGTTCGGGGTCAACGGAACAGAGTGCAGTAGCACTAGCGCAAGATATTCTGCGTTCGACGGGAAATGATTTGAACGAGTTGGGAAGATGTGCTATCGCCGATTACATGAAATTCAAGGGCATTGGCGAGGCTAAAGCGATTACGATTGCCGCTGCTTTGGAATTGGGCCGTCGTCGGCAAATGACCGATATTAAAAAACGACCAACCATTACATGTAGCCGAGATTCCTACAACGCCATCGCACCTCTACTGATGGACTTGCCCCACGAAGAATTCTGGATTTTATTATTAAACCGAGCCAATCGGGTTATTGGTCGTCAGCGAGTCAGCCTCGGTGGAACGACGGGGACCGTGGTGGATGTAAAAGTGGTTTTTAAAAAAGCCATCGAAGGGCAAGCGGTCTATTTAGTGCTGGCACATAACCATCCTTCGGGAAACCTAAGCCCAAGCCCACAGGACTTACAGTTAACGAAGCAATTGGTGGCAGCAGGGAAAATTATGACCATTGGCGTGTTAGACCATCTGATTATAGGAGATAGAGGGTATTATAGTTTTAAGGACGAAAAGCAGTTGGAATAAGCGAATTGTTAAATAGATATTAAAAAAAATAAGATTCGATACTTTACATTTGTATTTTGTCGTTTTGGTAATTCAACATCACAATTCTAAATCGACATTATGAGACAGTACAATATAGAAAAAGCAGAAAAAGTAACCCGTATAAAAGCTATTCTATTTACAATCCTGCTGCATTTTGGCCTCCTTTATAGCCTACTTTACGTTAACAGCGACCACACAGAATCGCTACTTCCCGATTTTGTGAAAGAATGGGTAGATAATAGTCCCTTGGAGGAGTCAAATAGGCCCTAAAAAAGCAATAAAAAACTGGATGATTTATCGATACTTATAAGACCTTTATCTTCATCTTTATATCCTGCAACGGCCGATTGGCTCTATCTCCGGGCACATCGGCAATCTTATCAATCACCTCCAATCCTTCTACCACCTCACCAAAAACGGTGTATTCCATATCCAAATCGGGACGTCCTCCCACTTCTTTGTAGAGTTTTCGCTGGGCTTCGCTGTATTGAATCCCTTTCATTTTTTCAAATTGGTCCAAACGATTATCGTCCAACGGATTACCCTGGACAATATAAAACTGAGAACCCGACGATTTTTTTTCGGGATTGACATTGTCGGGTGTACGGGCGGCTGCCAACGCCCCTTTGAAGTGCGGTGAACCAATTTCGGCATCAATCATGTAGCCAGGGCCACCACCGCCGAGCATTTTTCCTGCGGGCGCATCTTTAGAATCGGGGTCTCCTCCTTGAATCATAAAGCCCTTCATTACTCGATGAAACAGTAGGTCATCGTAGAAACCTTCTTTAGCCAACTTTAAAAAGTTTTCTTTATGAATCGGCGTTTCGTCATAAAGCAATACTTTCATATTTCCAAATTCGGTTTCAATAAGTACGTACGAACCGTCTTTTTCACAGCCCATTAACGCCATTAGGCAGCAAAATAAGCAGAGATTAATTAGATTTTTCATGTTATTGATAGATTTTAGGTACTTACTTAGCACTTTTTTTTACCACAAAGTGCGTACAGTTCATAAAGTTTACAAAATTTTTTCAAGCAGTAGTATTAACAGTTTTGGGTAGTAGTATTTTACTATTTAGTACTTTTTAAGTATTTCCAGTACGTATTAGATGAATAGCTATTGCTATGCTTATCACTTCTTCTACTTATGCCTCCGATGCTTCGTTATCAGTTAGCAATCCTTCGTCTAAAAAATACTGCACTACTTTTTCTTTCAAAAACTCCCCTTGGTCTTTTACGCCATTTATTGGAACAGGTTTTAAGGCTTTGTAGTGCGGCCAACCATCTTGGTCTAAGCCTTCAAATTCGTAGTAACCATCTGGAATTAGTAAACGACAGACTGCAATGTGCATCAAGTCCTGTTTTTCCTCTTTCGTAAATTTTACTTTGGGTAAAGCCAGTTCCTGCATTCCGATTAAGTATAGTACGGCATTTAAGTCGGGTAAGGTCTCCTTTTGAAAGGTATCTTTTACAAAATGACGAACTCGGAGCCATTCAAAGTCTAATTTCCAAGTTTCCATATCTTTTCTTCGTGATAATTATGGATTAAATGAATGATTATTCAAGCGTGCAAAATTAGAAAAATTGTACGGATTAAGTTAGGGGAGAGTAAGCAGAATAAACTAGAAAAAAGAGCGGGAAATTGGTCACAAATAGATTGAATACCCTTAAATCAGCTTTGTTAGTATGATTTTTTGTAAACATGCGAATGTATAGTGAAGTATTTTTGGGAAAAATGAATAAGGGATTATTTGTTTTTTTACTTTGTAAATATTTGAATTTTATATATTTAATGCTCATTGCTTTAACGTCTATCTATTACGTAGTAAGCATACTTGAATAAAAAGATAGGCGAATAGCAAGTTTATGATTTTTTGCTATGTCACAAATTAATTAAAATTGTGTTGAAATCAGTTTTTTAATAAGCGTAATTGCACCAATATTGTAAAAGTTTCTCCCTGCCTATCTTTTACATTACTGCCCCTAATTATCCCCGTGTATTCCCCTCATTGAGAAAATTCAAAAGCCACTAGCGCCCAAACGCACAAAAACTTTTGTCTGTATTCGTTGATTCGACGAATAACTAATTCTCGATTTCCCTCCAGAAGTCTCAAACTACCATTTTCTAAGATACTTACCATCTATTAAAAAGAACATTACATTTCACTGCAAGTCCTCTTGCAATCATCTGACTATTAGTTACTTGTAAAAAAAAATCTAACATTTTTCTAGTCCAGCTTATTGGCTGCTATCTAGTAGGTGCTTTGAAATTAATTGCTTAAATGCTATGAAAAAACCTGTACTTTTTTTCGGTAAAGAACAACCACTGCATTCGTCGCAGAACGCTGTCCACTGTCTTGCGCAGAGTTCAGCTTTTGCTGTTTTAGAAAGTTGGAACTATTGGCGAAGGCTGTCAACGACGATTTTGAAGATGCTTTCGTTGGTGCTGGTTTGCACTTTTTGGGGAATGACTCAGGCGAGTGCTCAATTTTATGACCTTAGCTTAGCACAATCTGTAGATAAAGATAGTGTAGGAATCGGTGATACTGTCGTTTTTACGCTGACTGTAAATCACGAAGCGGGGGCAACTGCCACTGGGATTGTGGTGACAGATTCCGTTTCAAGTGGCTTGACCGTATTTGATGTGGGAACTCCCTCTAATGGCGGTACGGCAACTATGGACGTGGGGACTAATAAGCTAACGTGGAGTTTGGCAGATATTGCGGCGGCCGATGGAAGTTCAACTTTAATTTTTCGAGCAATCGTCAACGGCGAGGGCATTTACTTCAATGTCGCCGAGATAACGACTTCCGCTAACGATTCGGATTCCAATGCAGATAATCAGAACTATCTGGAAGATGATATTGCCGCCGCATGTGTATCAGTACCGATTAAACTATGTACGGGTACCCAAGATTCTATTTTGATTTCAGCGCCAGCCGGTGCCACGAGTGTTCAGTGGTATCGGGTTTTTGATTTTAACAATGATGGCGTTATTGGAGTAGGTGATACGATGGCTTTAGCTTCGGGTAACTCCGTGGCGATTGATTCGATAGGCACTTACTATTTTACTGCTGCTCTAGGAAGTTGCCAGGCAGGTAATTGTTGTCCACTGATGGTAGAACCGGCTTGTATGGATTTGGCCTTAACGAAAACCTTGGCCACAGCGGGAACTATCATTTCGGGAGATACCGTAGCCTTTACAATTAAGGTGTATAACCAAGGAACTATCTTTGCGGATAGCATTGAGTTAGTGGATTACTTGCCAGATAGCTTAAATCTAGTGGTGGAAAACGGATGGACGCTTACTGGACTAGGAGACACAACGGCTACTAAATTATTAGCAGTTGGAAATGGAGCGTTGTCAGCGGGAGGATTGGCGCCAACGGATTCCGTTGAAGTCTCCTTACGAGCCGTTATTCCAGTTGATTTTAGAGGAACTAGTCTAGTCAATTTCGCCGAAATCGGTAACCAAACGGATATTTATGGAAATGACTTGAAAGATGTAGATTCAAATGACGATACAGATAGAACGAATGACAGCGGAGGCATTCCAAATAGCGACACGGATAATATTACAGACAATTCCAACGGAGATGAAGATGACCACGACCCTGCATTAGTGACCGTTCAGCAAACTTTTGACTTAGCGCTTAAAAAGACTCTAGCAATAGGACAATCCACAACCGTTAGTCCTGGCGATACCGTCAACTACCAAGTAACTATCTATAACCAAGGAACTCAAATTGCTTATAATATAAACGTAGTGGATTATACACCCGCTGGAATGACGCTCGTAACTGGAGGCATTTACAGTCCTAATTGGATTTCGGGAAGCCCCAATGCTACTTTTTACAACGCAGGACCACTAGCCGTTGGCGACTCTATTGTTGCGCCGTTATCTTTTAGAATTGCGGATAATTTTATGGGTACGAGTATCACCAATGCAGCAGAAATATCATCAGCGGATAATGATACAAATAATGCCAACGGACAACCTGAGGACACCGACTCCTCGCCCGACGCCTTGAATAACGAAACAAATTTAGTAGATGATGAAATAACTCAAAATGGAAAAAGTGGCGGAGACGAAGATGACCATGATATTGCTTTAGTTAACTTGACTCAACGCTACGATTTAGCATTAACCAAAATATTAGTGGACAAAGGGACGCCGTACAGACCAGGCGACACGGCAACCTTCCGAATTTACGTCCACAACCAAGGGACGTTAACGGTAGCGGCGAACACGGTAAAAGTGCGAGACTACATCCCCACTGACATGATACTAGCAGATAACGATTGGTTAGCGGCGGATTCGAGCTACACCTTCCCGAACGCCATAGCGGCGGGCAGTATGGACAGCGTGGACATTGACTTGCAAATAGCGCCGAATTTCATGGGGACAAGCATCACGAATAACGCCGAGATT
>JBCCQK010000127.1:0-16924 GCA_039024375.1 Bacteroidota bacterium | reverse complement strand
GATTTCAAGATGCAATCTTGAAATATCGCCACAATCATAAGTAGCTGAATATCAACGGCAATTTTCTTAACTTGACGGCTATGGTCTCCAGACTTGATACGGATAGCCGCAGGTCTCCTGACCTGTATTGAGTATTTACTATTTTTTGAAATAACTATTTGGTAATCAAAAATTTATATAAAAAAGGTAAAGGTCGAATTCACTACTGCACATTTTTAGAAATCAGATGTCAGGCCATCTATTTCATAGACTGTCAGAAGTCAGATGACTAAGTAGTAAATTGCTGACTATCAAATTCTTGTAAGTCTAAAATCTGACTTCTGACAGAAAAATGTAATTTTTCGGTCTCGCTTCTGACCTCTTCTGTCTAATAGTAAGAAGGTCGAATATGTTCAATTAGGGTTGGCTTTTACCTTCGACTAATAGAAATTCCTTCTGTTAAAAAGGAGATACCTTGCTGGCCAGCCGTTGAAAGCATTACCCCTTGGAAGAGTGGTTTTAGGTTGTCTTCCTTTGCGCCCCAAACGAGGATGAAGTTAGCCCCCGTTCCACCTGCAACGTCATTTTCTTCAATCACGTAATCAATGGATTGCATCGGCGTTAAAAGTAAATTATTATCGATGTATTCGCGGACTAATTGCCCACCCGTATCGTAGTAATCAATTTCTTTGAGATACATCGAATCGGTCAAACTAGTGTTGCGAATACTCAAAGTGGCCGTTAAATAGACCCTCGTATCTCTCGATTGACTGTAAATGTCCGAATAAATGGGTACATAAACGGTGTCCATGTAAGCCAAGTCAATATCGTCGATATAGACTTCTAGTTGTTCCAGTTTATCCACCCCTTTTTTATTTACATTGGGGTCGGACCGCAAATCACAAGCAACTAGTAGAAAGGTAAAGGCTACAAAAAATAACAGATTTTTCATGGTATAGTAGGCTTTATTTGGTGGACGGTAAACGGTGTACAGTACACGGTCTGCCGTGCGAAAAAAAAACACGGTTTTGAATAGTTTTTGCAAACGACAATTTGACGTTCTAGGTCAAGTAGGTTTTCTTAGCATCCAGCATCCAGCATCCAGCATCCAGCATCCAGCATCCAGCATCCAGCATCCTAAGCCACTTTCATCTCCTTATTATCCGAATTACTCTTCGTCGTCAACTCTTTATCTTTAAAGTTTTTCATTTCAATAACGTCTCCGGGTAAGTAGAAACCAGCATTATTAAGAGCAGTCAATACTTCGTCGATGGCTTGCGTTTTGACTTTCAGAGAAGAAACCGACTTATCGAAAGTATCTATCCAATAATGAATCGTCATCTCCAATGAACTTGCCCCCAAGTTACCCACGAAAACGTTGGGCTTTTTCTCTGTTTGTAACACCCCCGGAATCTGTTGCATAACGCCTAAAATGACCGCAACTGCTTGATTAACGTCAGAATCGTAGTCGAGTCGAACTTTGAAGTCAAACCGCAAAAAGCCATCCATCGTATAGTTGACAACAGGATTTTTGACAACGTTCGCATTGGGGATGAAAATGTCCTTTCCATCGAACGTTTTGATGCGCGAATTGCGCAAATTGAGTGCTACCACTTGCCCCGTGTAGCCATTCAGTTCAACTGTATCTCCTACTTGAAAAGGACGATTAAAAGCCAGCATGATGCCCGCTAAAAAGTTTTCTCCGATGTCTTTAAACGCAAAACCGATGACAATGGCACTCACACTTGCCCCCGTCACAATCCCTGCTGCCATACCCGCTAAGCCTAATATTTGTAGTGCAATCAAAAAAGCGATGATGACTAAAATAATTTTGACCACTCGACTGAGAAAAGCGGCGAGTAGGGGGTCATCCATCTTCTGGGCTAGTCGTCCATTGACAAATTTTTGGCTTCGGTTAGCTAAGGTGTAAAAGAAGGTAAAAACGACGGCGGCCAGAATGATTTTAGGTAAGAGTACTACAATTTGGGTATAGTAGGATTGTAATTGTAGCCAAATGTCTTGAAAAAAGGTATCCATAGTTGTATTGATTTAGTTCTTTTTAAATTAATTCTTATGCACCTGGAGTTGTACTTAAAAGAATGGTTCATAAGGCTTATAGGGTTGATAGGGTTTATTAGGTCTCACATTATTCACCTTATGAGCCCATTCACCCTATAAACTTGATGAAATGAGGAATCAGTAAAAATAGAAAAAGCAGAGACTTGGGGTAAATCTCTGCAATTTAAAAATAAATTTAGTAGTTCAAATATCAGCGAGGCAATACTATATCTCTCTATCAATTTCTGCAATTTCGTCTTCTACTTTTTGTAGGGTTGATTTCACATCTGATTTGAACTCCGCCCATCCATCATTGACTTTATTGTTTATGTTCTCTAAATCTTTGTCTAGTAAATCCTTGTGATAGTGTAGGTTTTTCATTTCTGCTTCAATGCTTTTTCTTGCTTCGTCGCTCGCTTCGGCCCATTCGTCTTGTAAATCGCCCAGCTTTTTATCAATATTTTGCTTGGCCTTTTCGATGTCCGCTCTTAGTCCGTCCGATTCTTGTCGAAAAGCATCGCTTACGGTAGTTACAGCGTCACCGATTTCGTCTTTTGCCTTTTCGGTGGTACTTTGTTCTTCACAAGAAATGATAGCAAATAGTGCCACAAAGGCAAACAGTAAACTTTTTAAATTTAATTTTTTCATAACTAATTTTAGGTTTTAAAATGATTGCTTGATACCCATTTCTAAGAGAGAACAAGCTAAAAAAAGGTTATCATTATGGTTTATATTTAGGCAAAAGAACGCTTGTCATCTAGCTTCATACTTCCCAAAAAGAAGTTAAAAACGGCCAGAACAAAAGAGAATAGAATAGCCCAAAATAGGCCGTTGACGTTAAAACTGCTCATCAATGCGTCTACTAGTAAAACCATGGCTCCATTGATGATAATCAAAAACAGTCCTAAAGTGAGGATAGTCACGGGTAGGGTTAAAAAAGTAATGATAGGCTTGACAAAACTATTGACAATGCCTAATACGATTGCGACTACCATAGCTGATAAAAAGCTATCTACTTGTACGCCCGATAACACTGCGGAAGCAGCAAAAACGGCAAATCCGTTTAACAGTAAGGATATTAAAAATTTCTAAGTATTTTTATGGTGAAACTCTACCAACCGTCGGTTTCCATTGTCCGTGTGTAGTTGATACTGCACATAATTATCTGAACATCCTAACAGGTATCTGAAAGTAATTCACGATGAAAAACTTGAACGATGTTGCAAATAAGAGCAGCTAGTTTATTCGATACTACCATCTAAAAAGAAGGAAGAGAGCTAGAAGAAATTGGGTAGAGAAAGTAATTGTAATAAATTTTTTGGAAGTACTTTTTTAGCAGTGACGCTTCTATTAGTAAAAAGGACAGCAGTTAGATTTGTTCAAAACGGAAAGATAAACAAAGACGGCAGCGGTCTCCGAAAAGACCTAACTGCCGTGTAAAGAGCCCCATTAAGGTTCTTAATGGTCCCTAGTGTATCTTATCTTCGATAAGATGTGCTTTTGCGTTTTGTACAAGTACAAGCGCAGCAACGTACGAAGACACGAGTGTCTCACGATAGTTGGATAATCTTTAAAAGTTTATTTTATTTGTGTAAAACTCGACGATGCGCACGAATGCTCGAAAGCTGTTACGTCGCATCTTTCACTAGGTAGGCTTAGAGGTGTTGAAGTAAAATCTTAAAAAGCTCCACAAATATACAAAATAATCAAGGATAAAATTTCCCCCATTTGGAATAAAAGTAACCCCAATTGGAAGTTTTATAATTGAGTAGCTAAATGTTTTATTGGTTTTTAAAAAGCGTATTTTTTATCTAAGTAATTGTTAATCAGTTATTTTTGAGCGAATTGTTTTCAAGTAGTCTTTCGGTAAGATACCGTATCTTTCTTTGAATCGCTTGGCGAAATGACTCTGATTCGAATAACCTACCTCAGAAGCTGCTTGTCTGACGGACATTCCGTGCAGTAGTAAAATAGAGGCTAGTTCCATTCGTTCGGCTCTTATGTAATTATTGATAGTCTTTTCGTAGATTTTCTTGAATCCTTGCTTCAACTTTTGTTGATTGATACCTACTTTCTTAGCCAAGTTTTCGATAGTCGGTGGATTCACTAAGTCATTTACCAATAATTCTCTGGCGCTCTTAATTTTCTCTATATCATATTTCCGTAGCATTACCTGCCTGCCAGGAGAGTGTACATCGTCTTGGTATTGCTTGATTTGTTTAGAAAGAAGTTCTAATGTTTTGGCTTCTAAAAAGGTACTTCTTACCAATCCTTGATTCTTGTCTTGCATAATCTTTCTAATACAAGAAGCAATTGATAAGCTATAATTACTCTGGTAAAAAAACGATTGATTCGCCTTTGTATCCGTAAAAATCTCTCGTAAACTATCGGGTATTTGCTTCAAAATACATTCAATTTTTCTGGCGTAGGCCTCTCGGTCAATCAACAGACTATTGAACAATATTTCCGTATTATGAGGCAACTGAAATGCCTGCGAACTACCTGCAGGGTGTGCGGTGATTGTTCCCTGCATTGGGTTAAGCTGGTACTGGATATTTTTGTTGTTAAAATAATGTTTGACGTTTCCTTTAATATTGAAATTGAATTGAAGGGGGGCGGGGGCATCGTTTTCAAAGATAATCGTCCAATCAGTTTTTAATCGGCAATTAAAAATGAGTAGGCTAATACCTTCGCTAAATTTGAAACCGACGATTTTTCCCGTTCCATGCGCCTTGGGTAGGTCCAAAATTGCCTCCAAGCAGTCAGTGCTAGAGGTGGTTTCTAAAGTTTTAGCTATGTCTTCGATGATTCCATGCACATCGTACTTCTCTATGAAAAATTCCATGTAAATTTTATTTGGTACAATTTGGTAAGCCTGATGGATTAGTAGTGACGCAGAAAATGTTCTGAGAGGCGATGGAGTATTGTTTATTTAGAAATACGATAAAAATAAATGGTACACTTGGAAAACGTGGAATTTATTTTTTACTACAAACGACTCAATGAGTTCGGAAATAAATATCGTGAAATGCTTTTAAACCGTTACCGAAGGTTGTTATTTTGTTTTGAAAATGCGTCACTATTAAAATGAGGCTTCTCCAATTATTTAGTTAGGACTACTTTCAATAAGAAAGGATGAAGGCTTGAAATGTTCAATTATATCACTTAATCACAACTACAAACTGTTATGTATGTTATTGACAAACTAGCTTGGGTATATTTAAAAGACCACAAAATATTAAGCACTCGTAGTAAGGGGAAGTCCAAATTTTATATTCCAGGTGGGAAGCGTGAGGTAGGGGAGAGTGATGACGCTGCTTTGATAAGAGAAATAAAAGAAGAATTGACCGTGGATTTAGTAGAGGAAAGCGTCGCCTTTGTCGGAAATTTTCAAGCGCAAGCGCACGGTCACCCCGAAGGAGTTTTGGTGAAAATGCAGTGCTACACGGCGGAGTACGTTGGTCAACTCACACCCGCCGCTGAAATTGCTGAAATGGCATGGTTAACCAATGCCGACCGAGACAAAATATCTCCTGTGGACCAGTTGATTTTTGACCATCTAGCAGAAAAAGATTTATTGCACTAAACTGCCACTGCCACTGCATACTGCTACTTCCCCACTTTAGCCGTAAACGAAGACCCCGCCTTCGCATGAAACCCAGGTCTTAAGGTAACCGTTTTTTGGGCGCTGACGGTAATGGATTCACGTTCGTTAATAGTAATGTCGGAATTGACTGTTTCGTTTGACGGTGCTTTGGCAACAAAGGTAGCGCCCGCTTTAGCGTGAAATCCTGGCTTTAACACAATTCCCTCCTCGTGTTCATACGCAACTGTTTCGTTCGCTTGAATAACTGCGTTCGAGGATTTAGGCGTGGTGGGTTTGTCGTGCGTTGCGGTGAAGCTAGCCCCCGCTTTGGCGTGGAAGCCCGACTTTAGGGTAATCGTATTTTGCGCTTTGTAGATAACTGTTTCGTTCTCTTTAATGACTCTTTCTGTAGTGATTTGTTCGGCCGCAATCGTCATAGCTAATGGCTTAGCGATAATCTCATCGGAAACCTTTTTCCCTTCTTTCGCTGCAACTAAACGATTGTTTGGTTTCGTTTTAACTTTTGCTGGCTCGTATTTTTGTTTTTGGATAGCGGGTAGAGTTATTTCTTCTTGCTGCTCGGTAGTTACTTCGGCTAACGTTTTCTCGGTCTCAGAAGTGCTTTCGGATACAGGATTTTGCACTGGTTCAACGGTACGGATAGGTGTTGCTGTTTCAGAAACGGTCGCTATCTTCTTACTTGATGAAGTAACCGAATTATCCATTGCTAAAAAAGAACGTAAACCGACCATTCCTACCAAAAATAGAACAGAAGCCGCCGCCAACCAAGCTGCCCTAGAGCGAGATTTTAATGGGCGAATAATGGCTTTTTGCGAGGTTTGTTTTTCTATTATTTGCGCTTCGGATAGCCGAGTCGCCGAAAAATGAAGCAGGGAATCAGCCGTTGCTTCGGCGGCTGTTTGCCGAATATCTGCTTCGGTGGTCTCCTTTGCCGTAAAATCGACCAATTCATTGACTAATTGGTAGGCTTCCCATTCCACTTTCAAGACGTCATTTTCGACTAATTCTTGTTCAAAGAAAGCTTGTTCGGTCGCTTCCATTTTGCCCGTGGCGTACGCTTCTATTTTTTCAAAATACGTCATAATGATTGCTTATTTTCTAACGCCCATCAATAGTTGTTTCAATTCGGCGCCTTCCGCTGGATTGGCCAAAATATAGCTGACAATCCGTTTTTTACCTTTTAAATAAGCGTTGCGACAGGCCCCTTCGCTTTGATAAGTCGTTTTTTGGACAATTTCCTTGTACCGATAACCTTTAGATACTAACAGCATCACTTTCACCTGTTCGGCGTTTTCGGTGATGGCTTGCAGTTTTTCTTGAATTAATTTGGCTATTTGCACTTCTTCGAACGCATAAACGTCGTTAATCGCTTCGGTTCGAGTGGTATTTTCGATAGAATAAGTTCGGTCTTTTTTTACTTTTGCAAAATGGTCTAAAACGGTGTATTCGACGACAGTGGTAAAATAACTTTTGAGTTTGGTTCCTTCTCGCAGTTGCAAGCCTTTTTTAACCCGCGTAATGAGCTTAATGGTCGAATCGGTAAAAATATCTTCCCACGATTCTTCTGATACATCTCGGTACTTTTTGCGCCAAACGCCGAGCGCATATCCTTTCACATCTTCAAAAAACCACTTGAGTACCAAGGCATTTCCATCAGCTCCATTTTGGATAGCAGCAATGACTTGTTCGTCGGCAAATTCTTTTGTTAAGTTATTAGAAGATGGGTGTTGAGATTTCAAAAGTACAAGGATTTTAGTCTGAATATTAGCGTGACATCTAGCTGTTCTTGTCACCGTATCTAACGTAAATATCTCAAAATTTGTTGGGGGGATAGAATCAAACAAAATTTTATTTACCTTTAGGCTGGAGACTGGATGCTGGAGACTGGATGCTGGAGACTGGATGCTGGAGACTGGATGCTGGAGACTGGATGCTGGAGACTGGATGCTGGAGACTGGATGCTGGAGACTGGAGACTGGATGCTGGTACGTTTAGACAAATAACGAATAACAAATAACGAATAACGAATAACAAATAACAAATAACAAGTAACGAATAACAAACACACGAATAACCAATAACAAAACACATGGAATCCGCAATTTCTTTTTGGCCCCTTTGGGTCTTGCTACTAGGTACACTTTCCGTAATCATTTGCATCGTCTCTCTGAGGTTTCCTGCTTTTATTGCTTTAATGATAGGCGCTATTGTTGTGGGCATTTTGGGGCAGACGGTTCCCGAAGGAACCAACGGTTGGATTGCGGCGGTGGAAACTTCAATGCGGGAGTTTGGCGTTACGGCAGGAAAAGTTTCCTTTGTCATTGCTATCGCTTCCATTTTGGGCATTGCGCTCACTGAGAGCGGTGCTGCTGAACGTATTGTTAATAGATTGATTCGACTGTTTGGCGAAGCGAATGCGGGAATTGCCTTACTCGTTGCGGGTTTCATACTATCTATTCCCGTTTTTTTTGATACCGTGTTTTTTCTTTTGGTACCCTTGGCCATTGTATTGGCACAAAAGACGGGTAAAAATTTCACCCTATTTGTAATGGCAATCGGTTGTGGTGCGGTGATTACCCATTCCGTTGTCCCTCCGACTCCGGGACCGCTATTGATGGCCGAAGACTTTAAATTGGACATGGGATTTGTTATTCTAGCGGGCATTCTTTCGGGTATTCTACCTGCTTTTGTGGGCTACAAATATAGTCAACGAACCAATGTGCGGTTGAATCTAACTCCTCCCGATTTTGCAGCTTCCTCTGATGAAGAGGCTAAAAAACTACCTACTTTCGGCCTATCCATTCTGCCCATTTTATTGCCTTTACTGTTGATTATTGGCGCTTCGGTGGTTACTATTTTTTACGAAGGTCCTTCGAATGGGTTCACACAAACGGTCACCTTTTTGGGCAATAAAAATATTGCGATGTTTTTAGGACTGTTGGTAGCGCTTTACTTGTGGGCAAAACAAAAGGGACTTGACTTGAAAGCCTTGGGGGGTGAAATGGAACGCCCTTTGGAAATAGCGGGACTCATTATTCTCATTACCTCCGCAGGCGGCGCCTTTGGAGCGATGATACGCAACACTGGAATTGGCGAAATGATTCAAAACCTATCCAGTAACGGATTTAGTCTCAATTTGATTATCGTTGCTTGGCTGATGGCGGCTGTTTTGAAATTTGCCCAAGGTTCAAGCACTGTTGCTATCATTACTACGGCGGGCATTATGACGGCTATCATCGGTACGGCCGCCGATTTGGGCTACCATACCATTTATCTGTTCATGGCGATTGGCTACGGGGCGATGACGGGTTCTTGGATGAACGATAGCGGTTTTTGGATAGTTGGGAAATTAAGTGGTCTCAACGAGCAACAAACGCTCCGAGTTTGGAGCTTTTTGCTGGCCGTTATTGGTGTTGTTGGCGGAGTCCAGACGTTATTATTATCGTATTTGCTGCCGATGATTTAGTAGGGACTTACCACTGCTTTTTTGTTTGTAACAGGGATATTTGGGGAACACGGACAGACGTTGACTTTTACTTCTCATCATTGATAGTTTTCTACACTTAAGGCTATCTCTTTGTTTTCCTCCTTATTCCTTCATGCCCCTACTCCCTTATCACCTTTTTATTTGGACAACGGATGCTTTATTTGATGTTGACTTGGACAACGGATTTAGATGTTGACTTTTTTGCATTCATTTATTCTCGTTTTACATTGCTTTGATGCTACTGCTTTCTGCTACTGCTTTCTACTACTGCTTTCTGCTACTGCTTTCTGCCATTGCTTTCTGCCACTACTTTCTGGCACTGCTTTCTGGCACTGCTTTCTGGCACTGCTTTCTGCTACTGCTTTCTGCTACTGCTTTCTGCCATTGCTTTCTGCCACTACTTTCTGGCACTGCTTTCTGGCACTGCTTTCTGGCACTGCTTTCTGGCACTGCTTTCTGGCACTGCTTTCTGCTACTGCTTCACCACTTTCCAACTACTAATGGTGTTATCCACCTGCAATTGCACTAAGTACATCCCTTTTGCATACGTTGTCAAGTCAACTTGGAAAACTTGGGTTCCTCTATGATTGTCAACGACTCGGCTGTGCATCCTTTGTCCTAGCATATTCAAGACATACAGAGTTCCATTATTGAAAGAAGTGGCCGAAGTTAGTTCGATAGTTAGTTGGTTTTGAACGGGGTTAGGGTAGAGCCGAATATCTGCCACGTCCGAAGGAATTTCTTCTGCGGAGGTAGAACAAATACCATCTTCGTCGTAAGTGTAAGTACTTTCAAAATAGTTACTACAGCCCGACGTGCTATTGGTCAATTCGATACCATATTTCCCCGTTTCTTCGATGCACAAGGCAAAGGCCGTGTGGTCCAATAAGTTGCCTTCTTGAAACCAGCGTAAGCTATGCGGGTCGGGTAAAATAGCCGTATTGAATATACTTAATAAGTTGCCTTCTTGCTTTAAAACGGGTGGCTCGGGCAAAGGAATTGGCCCTAAAAAGGCAACGCTGGACGTATTGACGCAGCCCTCTTCGCTGATGCTAGCAATGTAATAAGCACCGCTTTCAGTGATGCCTAAAGTTGGATGGGTCGCTTCCGAAATGGGCGTCGAATCTCGATACCACTGTTGACGATTGGATAAGCCCGAAGCGTTTAAGGCTAAGGTATCGCCTTCGCAAAAAATGAAATTTCCGTCGTAGCTCACAATGGGTGCATTGGGGACAGCATTAACAATAACCGAGTCCAACACGTTAACTGTATCAACGGGATGAAACACATCAATTGCTACTTTTAGAGGACCGTCCGTCAGTTCACCATCAGAAAGTTGATTGAAATTAATCGTACCACAAATATCATCGTTACCGTTCAAGCCACTATCTCCGTCGATTACCTCTAATTGATAATTGCCACTTAAAATATCGAGGTTCGTGGTAAAAGTGACGGGTGGGTCCGTGTTCTCCACTGATTCGCTTTCGAAAATAATGTTATCTGAGGGGTCAGTAATTCTAACGCGTAAATCAGGTTTACCTAGAAAGTCACTACAGTCTGCTTCCAGTACTTCGACTTTCGTCAAAATGTAACCGATGGTATCAATAATCGCTCGGTATTGGACAGGGTAAACGCCCGGTTGGTCGTACGTTTGAGGTTGTGGCTGTTCGTCGGCGGAGGTGCTTCCGAGTCCAAAATCCCAAGTGTAGCTAAAACCATCTCTACCGTTGCTTGGGTTATTATTCTCAAACTGCACCGTCGTCTGACCACAACCAACGTTATTGGTCATCGAAAAACCACTATTGGTCGCCGACGGCGGGGCGATGTATAATGGGCGAGTAAAAGTAGCATCTTGGTTTAGAATAGCAATTTTTGCTGTAACGGTAATTTCTACATCAAACTGACCAAATTCCAAAGGCGTACCACAGATTCGTAAGCAGCCGTCCCGTTCGTCGGGTAAATCGTAGGTGCTTTGGCTCGCTTCCCAAGACAACCCTGCGGGCAGATTATTGACCGATTTGATACTTAATTCGTTGATACCAATGCCTTCGGGTAAAGAAGGAACTAAGTAAGTTACTTGCGAAGTATTTGTAGGCAATCGGTAAGTGACACTTTCGTCGTAGGTTACTCGGAATTCACCTGCCGAAAAGTCTTGTAAGTAAAAAGTATCTTCTTGAATGGAGTCGGGCAAGCTAATGACGCAATCGGGACAGCCCGATTGGGCTTGTACATTTATTTGGCCAACGGAAAAAAGCAGAACTGTCAGAAGCGCAACGAAAGGGCGTTGAATCCCCGTCGGTGCTTGGGAGAAAAGGTGCATAGTTGATGGATTTTTAGTCTGTGATAGTAGAGGTTAAATACAGAACGCTCGGCTACCTATAAAGATAGTTAACCGAGCGTTCTGAATTAGTCAAACGAAGTTAGTCGTAAAAGGACAGATTGATGGAAAGTTTCCCGTGTTCATTCTGACCGAAATTGGCAAAAATGCTTTTTTGTAAACCTTAAAAACTAAACTACTGGTTTTGAGTATTTTTAGATTTTAAATTTTAGATTTCACTTATCTCTGTCCAACGATTAATTTCTTAGAAACGGCCCCCGTTTCGTTGCTCAACGCATAGATATACATTCCCGCTTCCAACTTCGAGGCGTCGTAATCGAAGGAATTGTAACCCGAAATCAAGCGAACGGTTTGGGTGTGCAAGGTTTTTCCTGCCAAATCAAAAACGTTAAATTGAAAGTCACCGTTTACCTCCGATGATACTTCTATAGTCGTTCGGTCGATAACTGGATTGGGCGTATTTCCTAGCGTAATGTTTTTGGCTAGAAAGTCGTCGGTACTCACTGAGGTACATTCCTCCGCACTATTGACCGTTAAATTGTACTCACCGGGAAAGATTTGCCCTGGAATCGTTTCTGTGATTGTTCCCAATCCGTCGATGGTTACCCTCGCAGTAATCACCAATTCGTTAACCCCCGGCATATTACTTTCCGCAGGAGTGCCCCTCAAAACAATGCAACCCAAAGTTGTATCAGGAAAAATGCAATCGGGCGGATTACAAAAATAGTTGATGCCTTCGGGCAATCCCGCAACCGCTCCCGTAGTCTCAATTTCTGCCCGCAATAAATCTACGTTAAATCCACCTACTCTAGCAGAATCACCCAATCGGAACGTAAAGATTAGTTCGTAAGGGTCTCCGATACAGGCAGGAAAAGCGGCCAATCCTCCTTCTTGCGTATTGGGGTCTAGTGGCAAAGGAAAAACAACCTGAGCCGAATCGGCAAAAGTTTGGTCGGGTTCGCAGGCGACGTCTTGTGCTTGTAAGTTATCAAATAGGGCAATAAAGCCAATAAATAGTAAAATTTTCTTCATGTGAGGTAAATATTTATTCGATAAATAGGTAATAGTATTGTTTAAATCGCCTTGCAATATAGCGCATTTCCCATTTTTTCAATAAAAAACAAATTAAAATCAACCTTCATGTATGAGAATATACAAATCGTTGATTCCTAAGTAAAAAAAACGAATCGTAGTAGGGGAAGGTCTAGCGAAAATCATCCGAAGAGTATCTTAAAACCAAGAAAGCCAATCTCCGACAAAGGGGTAAAAATAGCGGTCGTGTGATTCGTTATTCTTAAAACTTGCCTTATTTTCGTTCTTGATTCGGATAAATACCATCACAAACTATTTTGCAATATGCTACTGAAGACCATCAGAAAGACGGTACTCTTTCTTTCCCTTTGCGCTTTTGCGACCTTCCTTTTTGCCCAACAAACATCCCTCATTAGCGGTGTAATTATCGACCAAAAAAATGGCGAACCGCTCTATCCCGCCACGATTAAAGTAGGCAGTACGGGAACCATCACGGACTTCGATGGCCAGTTTGAACTAACTATCCCAACGGGTGACCAACGGTTAGAATTCAGTTACATAGGCTACGAAACCGTCGTTCGAAAGGTCAAAATTGTTCCCAATACGCCTTTAAGTTTGACCATCGAAATGTCCGAAGCGGTTAATTTGCTACAGACGGCGACGGTTACTTCGGGTAAATACGAAAAGCCGTTGGGAGAGGTAACCGTTTCTTTAGAAGTCTTGAGTTCAGATTTGATTGCGAGTACAAATGCGGTGGCTTTGGATGAAAGTTTAGAGAAAATTCCGGGGGTTAATTTAGTGGGTGGACAGGCAAATATTCGAGGGGGTTCGGGTTTTTCTTACGGCGCCGGTAGCCGAGTCCTATTATTGGTGAATGACTTACCCGCATTACAAGCGGATGCGGGAACGTCCAATTGGGGCGATTTGCCCGTTGAGAGCATTGAGCAAGTAGAAATTATTAAAGGCGCAGCTTCGGCCTTATACGGTTCGGCGGCGATGAACGGTCTCATCAACGTGCGGACGAGTTATGCCCGTGCCGAACCCGAGACAAAAATTTCCATTTTTGGTGGGACGTACGACGCTCCGAGGGACGCCTCTAAAAAATGGTGGAACGATACGCGTTACGAAGCGGGCGTTTTATTTTCCCACAAGCAAAAAATCAAGAAATTTGACTTGGTGCTAGGTGGTCGTTACTATCAGCAAAAAGATGTACGAGAACATTCCGACAACGAACAGGGACGTTTTTCCGTAGGTACCCGCTACCGCATCAACGACCGCCTGTCCCTCGGCTTCAACGCTACGTACAACCAACAAACCAACGACTCCTATTTTTATTGGCTCAACGCAGCAGAAGGTCAATACCGTGCGGACCCTTCTACGTTGAGTAGCACAACGCCGAAGCGATTTTTTATCGACCCATTTGTTTCCTACTATGATAAAAAAGGCAATCGGCACAAGTTGCTAGGTCGCTATTTTAGTGTTGATAATACCTCGACGACGGGAACGGATAACTTCTCCGATTTGTACTACGGTAGCTACCAATTTCAACGAAAGTTTGAACCTACGGATTTAATTGTCACAGCGGGCTTGGTGGCGTCCCGAACGGACGTAACGGCTCCACTTTACGGTGATACTTCTTACGTTTTGACCAATAATGCGGCCTATTTGCAATTAGAAAAGAAATTATTTGACCGTTTAAACTTGTCCGCAGGCGTTCGATACGAATACAACCGAATTGAGGGCCCCCAACAAGTAGCGGATATTACGATTCCCGAAGGACGGACTTCAGATGCTCGCCCTATTTTTCGCTTTGGCGCCAACTACCAAGCAGCCGAAGCAACTTTCTTCCGAGGGTCTTGGGGGCAAGGGTTTCGCTTTCCCACCATCGCCGAAAAATTTATCACCACCGACTTGGGCGGCACACCAATCAGTCCCAATCCAGAGTTAGTTTCCGAAACGGGGTGGAGTTCAGAAATTGGCATCAAACAGGGCTTCAAGGTCTCCGATTGGCGAGGATTCTTGGACATTGCGGGATTTTGGATGGAATACGAAAATATGATTGAGTTCGTTTATACGGGGTTTAGAGACGGTTTTAAGGCGTCCAATATTGGGAATACGGTGATAAAAGGAATAGACGCCAGTATTCAGGGGCAAGGGAAAATTGGTGATATCCCGACGAGCATTATTGCAGGTTACACTTTTATCGACCCGAGATTTAAAGAGTTTACGGAGGACGATAGGCTCCGTTCGAGCGCCGATTTTAATATTTTAAAGTACCGATTTCGGCATACCGTGAAGGTCGATATTGAAAGTAAATTTAAAAAATTGAATGTAGGCGTAGCCATGTTTCGCAATAGCAACATGGAGGCTATTGATGCTATTTTTGAAACCGTCGTCGTCCCTGGATTACGAGAATATCGAGCAGCCAATGCCAACGGTTTTTACTTATTTAACGCTCGGGTGGGCTACCAAGTGACGGAACAATTAAAACTGGGCTTTTTAGTAAAGAACTTAACCAATCAAGAATATTCGAAGCGACCGGGGTTGTTGGAGCAGACGAGGTTGTGGTCGATGCGCGTGGATTATCGGTTCTAGAGCGTGTAACCAACAACATTGCTAGTTTGACCAATGGATACATCTTTTAATTTATGAATGATAAATGATGAGTGATACATAGATTGTATCATTCATCATTCATCATTTATAGTACCATCAGTCCGCCGTTAGAATGGTAAAAGAAAAAGTACTACCTTCCTCCATTTTTGAAGTGACTTTGATTTCACCATTATGTAATTCAACGATTTTTTTACAGTTGGCCAAACCGATACCCGTTCCTTCGTAGCCCTGTTTGTGAAGCCTTTGGAAAATATAGAAGATTCTTTCTTGCTCGCTTTCTTCGATACCAATGCCATTATCTTGAAGAAAAAACTCCCAGCCTCGCTGAACTTTTTTGCACCAAATCTTGATGACAGGTGGCGTTCCTTTTTTGCTAAATTTGATAGCGTTACTTATCAAGTTTTGAAAAAGTAATTTGAACTCGAGTGGATAAGCCGCCAGCGTCGGAAGCGGTTTAACGTCGAAGGTTACTTCGTTTTTGATAACGGTTACTGACAAATCAGCAATGACATCAGCAACGATTTTATTGGCATCGACTAACCTAACTTCTTTGATTTTACTAAGCCGTGAATAATCTAGTAGGCCGTGAATCAATTGGTCCATTCGTTCCGCTCGCTCTAGCGAAAATTCGATAATATGTTTGGCATCTAAGGGCATTTTATCCGCAAATTCTTCGTACAGTAGGGCCAAATAGCCCTTCATAGTCGTTAATGGCTCTCGTAAATCGTGCGAAGCAATGTAGGCAAATTGCTCCATTTCTTTGCTTTTGGCTTCTAAAATGTTTAGTTGACGCAGTTTGATTTCATTACTCCGCTGTTGGTCAATGTCCTGAAAAACGCCATAAACCCGTAGGCACGTTCCTTCGTAGAACTCGGTATGACCGATAGCTCGCACCCAAATTTCTCGCCCCGTTTGGGTGATTAATTTCAGTTCTTCGTCCCAAGGGGTTCCTTTTTCAATAGCCTCGTTGACGCATTGAGTAATGACGGCTTGGCTTCTACCCGGTTTGTAGAAGTTGATACCCGTTGCCAAATCGGGTTCAAAATCTTTGGGGACTTCGTGTATTTCCTTAGTGATGTCATCCCAGTATAACTGGTTGGTGGCGAGGTCGATTTCCCAAGCGCCCACTTTCGCAGCTCGATTGGTTTCTAGCAGTAACTTTTCTAAACGTTTCTCCTTAGTTATGTTAACACAAGACCCGATAAGCCTGCTAGGTTGGCCAGTATGATTGAGCAATACTTTGCCATAACATTTTAACCAAACGGTATATCCATTTTTGTGTCTAAATCGGATAGTCTGCATGAAAGGCGTATTCGCGTAGGCAATATGTACAGCTATTTTCCTACGAGCGGAGTCTAGGTCTTCGGGATAAATACTTTGTTCCCAGAGTGCTTTTTTATCTTTTATGTTTTCTGCTTTGTAACCGATGGTTGCCCAAAATCTTGTACTGAAGTACTGATTTTCTTGCTTTTCTAAATCCCAATACCAAAGCCCATCTAAAACCGTGGACTGAATAAACTCTAGCACCGAGTTATCATTATCAATTAACTGCTGTATTTCTTTGTAAAGGTAATCCATTACTGTTTTTAGTCGAAAAGGTAGGGCTTTCCCAAAAATCTCATCTTATCAGTTAAGATTCAAAAGTAGCAACAAAAAACGTTATTGTAAATGAGATGTTTAGCCTTATTCCTTTTTTCTGCCCAATTTACCCATTTAAGCTTTTTAAAAGAAACAATTTGACAGCTTAGTTTATCAAAAATCTGACGTTTTGTCGTCCATTCGTTAAGGAAGTTTTAAATAAATACTC
>JBCCQK010000126.1:0-17022 GCA_039024375.1 Bacteroidota bacterium | reverse complement strand
GTTTTTATCGAGTAGTAAGTCAAAGCTGTGCTCGAAAAGGAACTTTGTGTGCTCTGTGAACTCCATACCTTTGTGGTAAAAAAACAAGTGGTAAGTAGTTACGAAAATCGATATTCACCCAAAACTAGAAAATCATCGCCAAATCTTTTTGCAGTTCCTTGATATGCTCCATAGTTAAGGGCTTGTTTTTTAAACCCCGAACGAGGGAATTTAGTTCAGCTTTTTCCAAGTCTTCTGAGTTCAGAGACGTGGTTAGCATGATGTAGATAGGCGCCTTTTGGGAAGAAAAACTAGCGTATCGGTCGAGAAACTCCCAACCGTCAATACCAGGCATATTAATGTCCAAGAAGATGGCATCATGTTTGGTTGGATTACCCGATGCTTCCTGTTCTTGAAAATGAGTAAGTGCTTCTTCGGCGGAAGAGAAAAATAAAAAGTTGTTCACTAAACCCGAATCTCTAACAATAATTTTGTTATAAAAATTGGTCGCATAATCGTCGTCAATAAATACCAGGAGGTTAATTTTTTCCATAATGTCCTATATGGGATTGAAGAGGTAAACGAAAGAGGGAGAGAGAGAATCTAGCGTTTGTCTGTTTACTTCATAAATCGTTCCAAATAGGAGTGGTTAGTTGTAGGAGGCAGTGGCAGTGGCAGTAGCAGTAAGTGGCAAAAAATAGGAGAGCAGTTAGGAAAAGAAAGTCAACGGTTAGTTCCGTGTTCCTTAAAGCTCGTGTTAATATTAAGAGAGTGTGTTACAAATTAGTGGAAACTAGCCCGACTCTAAAGTCGTTAGTATTGGAGAATATGATTAGCAATTTCTTCCGATTCGGTACGTATGATGCCTAGTATTCCTCCTAACTTATAGTTGTCAAAACCAATGAAATAAAGTCCCTTGTGTTGTCCTTGACAAATAGCTGATTTGGGTAAATTATCTTGGTTTATCAACCCTGCTGCGTCTTCTAAAAAATCTTCTACTTTTGCGCGGTACCCCGTCGCTAAAATAACGGCGTCAATTTCCACTTTTTTACCATTTTTAAAAAGAACGCCATTGGATTCAAAGCGTTCAATAGCGGGCATCACTTTGATTTTCCCAGCTTTGATTTGGTTAACGGTTCCGATGTCCACCACGGGGGTTTTTCCTGTGACTTTCAATTGTTTAGCGGGGGATAACTTCGGCGTTTGCAAACCATATTTTGATAGATTGCCTAGATAAATGCCTCGAATAAAATTACCCAACCAATCACCGATACCAAAGGGAATTTTGGCCAATTGAATACTCGTTAGCTGGACGGGACGCCCGTTTAAATCTCTCGGTACAATGCTGACGGGACCTCTGACGGAAAGGTAGGTCTCGCAATCGTTTTCACTTAAATCGAGCGCCAATTCTGCCCCCGTATTTCCCATTCCTACGACCAATACTTTTTTGTTTCTAAAGGGTTGCGCATTTTTGTATTCCCGAGCATGCAGGATAGTGCCCACAAAATCTTTTTGTCCCGGCCAAGACGGAATGTTTGGAACACGGTTAACGCCCGTTGCCACAATGACTTTTTCGGAATGAAAAGTGGCTTCTTCTTTCGTAGTGGTCACCCAATTTCCGTTTTCTTTTTTAACAGAAACGACAGTTTGATTGAAATGTGGTTGTATATTAAAATGTTCGGCGTAGTTTTCAAAATAGGTAGCAACTTGCGCTCTAGGAACGTATAAGGGATAATCCTCGGGAAAAGGTAAATGCGGAAGATGAGACAACTGCTTGACGGTATGTAAATGCAATCGGTCGTAGTGGTTATGCCACGAAACGCCCACTTTGTCCGATTGTTCTAGTACCTCAAAGTCTAATCCAGCTTTTCTCAATTGGCCGGCAATGCCCAATCCTGCTGGTCCAGCGCCGATAATCAAAATGGGTGTGGTGGTAGTGGTCATAAGTTCATTTGCTTGTTTGAAATTTATTTCTTTTTCCCTTTAGAAGGCGACACATCAAAATGAAACCCTTCCTCGGCCATTAATCTTTTGTATCTATCGGGGTCAAATCGGTACAACTTAGCGGGACGGTGCGCAACGCCTTCCTGCAACCGCTCTAGGTCGATGAGCAAGTTCATGGATAGGATTTTCTTGCGGAAGTTACGCTTGTCCAATTTTTCTTCTAAAATGGCTTCGTAAAGATGTTGGAGTTCGGTAAGGGTAAATTCGGGTGGCAACAGTTCAAAGCCGACGGGTTGGCGTTTAACGTTGGCTTTCAAACGATTGAAGCAAGCGGAAAAAATTTCGTCGTGGTCAAAGGGTAGATTTTTAACTTCGGAAATAGAGAACCAAGCGGCCTCGGTGGCAATGGAAGAAACGTAAATATTATAGTCACTAATTTTGATAAGGGAGTAGTACGCTACCGTAATAACTCTACCAAAAGGATGGCGGTCCACACGGCCAAAAGTCCGAACTTGCTCCAAATAGACGTCCTTTAATCCCGTTAACTCCGCTAAAACCCTTTCGGCGGCGCTATCCAAATTTTCGTCTTGGTAAACAAAATTACCTGGCAAGGCCCATTCGCCCGAAAAAGGTACCTCTCCTCTTCGAATTAGCAGTACTTTGAGGTCCGCTTCGTCGAAACCAAAGATGATATTGTCCACCGTAAAGGCACTTTTAAAATACGGATTAAAGGCCTCGTTCGGTGCCGAATCGGCTAGTATGTTTGTTTGTTTATCCATCGAAAGCGAAAATTAGCAAATATTCGCTGCTTTTTCAAAGGAATTAGTGTAAAAAGTACACTTTGTCTATTGATATTCGGGAAAGAGCTGTAGAATGGCCGATTCTTCTGCTTCGGTAATCCCTCTTTCGGTGATTAGTCCCGTTACTAAATGATTGGGCGTAACGTCAAAGGCGTAATTGACGGCGGGGCTATTTTCGGGGGTTAGGCGAACTTTTTCTACCGTTCCTTGCTCCGTTTTTCCTTGAATAAAGGTCACTTCTTCGGCGCCCCGTTTTTCAATGGGAATTTCTTTTACCCCATTTCGAATAGAAAAATCAAAAGAAGAGTGGGGGAGTGCTACGTAGAAAGGAACCCCGTTATCTTTTGCTGCCAAAGCCTTCAAGTAGGTGCCAATCTTATTGGCGACATCGCCCGTTCTAGTGGTACGGTCACTGCCGACAATTACCATATCTACCATACCGTGTTGCATCAGATGTCCGCCTACATTGTCGGGAATGACGGTATGTGGCACTCCGTGTTCTAACAGTTCGAAGGCCGTAATTCTAGCCCCTTGATTGCGGGGTCGGGTTTCATCTACCCAAACGTGAACGGGAATCCCCGCATCGTGTGCTAAGTATATGGGGGAAGTCGCAGTACCGTAGTCCACACAGGCCAACCAACCAGCGTTACAGTGGGTCAAAATATTTACAGGGCGTTCGGGATTTTTTTGATGTAAGTTTTTTATTAATTCCAAGCCGTGTACACCAATCATTCGGCAGTGTTCGATGCTTTCGGCGTAAGCGGATTGGGCGTAATCTAGGCAAATCTTAACGGCTAGTGCTTTGGATGTACAATTTTCTAACTTCCGATTGATAGCATTCAAAGCGTTACCCAAATCTACTGCCGTTGGCCTAGTTTCGTTTAGAAAGTTGGATTTTTCCTGTAAATAGGTTGCGAAATTGTCGGCAGATGCTTCTAAACTAGCGAGATACATTCCAAAAGCGGCGGCCGCACCGATGCAAGGGGCACCCCGCAAATGCATTTCTCGAATAGCGGTCCCCATTTGCTCCGAGGAAGTAATGGTTTCAATGACTAGTTCGTGGGGTAGCCAACGTTGGTCAATTAGCTGAACAAGGCGTTGACTTTTGTCGAGCCAGATGCTACGATAGTGTTGGTTTCTTATTTTCAAAAGATTAAATTCTTTTATTTTTTAAAAAACGTGGAACTTAATTTTCAAATGTACAGTTTTCCCACTGGAAAACTCTTTTTAAGGGTTGCAAAATTTATCGTTCATCCTTTAAATGTTGATGAAAATCTGAACGGACAAGTTCCTTTTTCATCATTTCTAAATTATTTAAAAATGGATGCACAACATTTACACAATTGGCGGAAAGGTAATTCGCCAAGGTTCATTTTTCACCACCAAAACTTTTTAAGTTATGGACACCATTTTGAAGGGCGTAGAAGATACGCCACTTTTTCGAAGAGGATTGGATGGGTGTTTAGAATGCCCGTCTCGCTCACGACGTAAAAACAGAGTAGTTTTGAATACCCTCCAATTTTCGAACGGTCTAGTGATTTGTAATTAGTCGATTAGTGACTAGTTAGATAGCATACCTGTTGCCAAATATTTAGTGTTTTAATAGGCTGCCTACTATCTAACACGAGTATTGACTAAAAGGCTACCTGTCTATCGTTGTGAATTGTCGAAAATAAATAAATTATAAAAAATTGATTTTCAATTTATTCCGTCCCAACCGTTTACCGATAGCCGACTAAAAGATAATTTCCTTAAACCTTATACTTTTCGGCAAACGACTGTCCCGCTTCGGACAACTGCCAATAGGCATTTTTACCTTCCTTTTCTTTTTCTACATAGCCATTTTCCAACAGTTCATTTAAGACGCCAACCACCCATTTCCTTTGCTGGATGCCCGATAGCTGATAAATTTCGGTAATTTGAGCGGAATAATCTAAGGAATGAAGAGCTTTTAAAACACCTACTCTGGCGGCCGACAAAGCGTAATCGTCCATCACGAGTTGTTCGTTGTCTTGATTTTCGGTTGAAGAACGATCGTCCGAATAACTCGGTAAATCCTTTACAAAATCCAGTAGGTCAGCCCGCAGTTGGTTCAATACTTTTCGATACGCTTCGTACCCTACAAAGCCTTTTTGATAGTCTTTTCTCAAAGATTTATAACGGCCCGACTGGAGAATAAGGTGGTCTATTTCGGTGTGATTTTGAAAACGTTCTATTAACGTGGAAAGGGCTAACTCAAGATTGTCTTGAGCGATGAACTGTTTTATTTTTACAATTAGCTGGTGGTTGTTCATGAAACGGTTGCGTCGGTAAGAAGAACTGTTTTTACAGCAAAACTTAGGTACTAATTCAATGTAAATAAGCTGTTTTGGTACGTTCTGGTCTTTTTTAATATAAAAACCAGCTTGTATGCGCTATTTTTTATTTGCCTCCCGCAATTTTCTCGCAATTTTCTGGTCGTTATTACTCTCGTAAATCGTGTAGTTTTCGTACTTAGCGGTATCGCTTTCTGCCCATATATCCTTGCCGATATTACATAAAATGACCATTTCGTCGTAAATTTTATTGCCTTGGTCCACCCGCAATTCAACGGCAATATCTCTATCCGAAATTTTATCCTGTTGCAAATTGAGCGCATTCTCAAAATTGCGGCAGGCTTCCGTCACTCGCTGAATGGCATTTTCGTTGACGCCCAATTCTTCGATAAATCCAGCCATTTGCCTGGCGACTCTGGCTACTCGTCGTCCACAGAATAATAGCTGCGCATCGGTCATATCGCCCATCTTTGCTGTTCCAAATTTTCGATAGCGCCCCGTTCGGTTATTGTACTTGATGGATACTTTTATCATAATGCTCCGAATAGCGGATTTGAGCTTTTCGGCGGCCGTCCCCTTCTTTTCGGTTAGCACCATTTGGTCACCTACCATCTCATCGTCGTCGGGTAGATTACGAAATTTATCGCACATCGCCTTGAATTTTTTTAGACGTTCCAAATCGTAGCTATACTGCTTGAAATAGGTTAAGTCTCGATGGGCATATTTAATGCGTTCCATCGCCTGTAAATAAAGGTCAGCATCGGGAAAATTGTATTTTCGATTACCTGCTTGTTTCTTCATAAGTATCAGTTTGTTACAAAGATAAACTAAACTTACATTAAAGCAAATGTTTTAGTTAAGAAGTTTTATTAAATATTTCTGTTTAATAATTTTACTCAGATTAAAATTTCTCAGTAAAAAATCTTAATTTGCCCCTCCAGCACAAAACCCGTAAGTTTGCACACTAGTAGAAACTACAAAAAACGTAGCCGCTTTGATTCAGTACTTCATCAAATATAATGGCCAATTAAAAGAGTTGGAGGAACCAGAAGTTTCCTGCTGGATTAATATTACGCCGCCTTTTAGTCAGGCGGAGTTAAAAGAGGTGTCCGATAAATACGATGTGCCGTTGGATTTTTTGACGGATTCTTTGGACGTGGACGAGCGGTCGCGCTACGAACGGGAAGATGACCTGCGATTAATCGTACTCAACACCCCCATTTTGAACAATAAGGTGCGGGAAGACGAGTCGATTTATGTGACGGTACCTATTGGTATTATTCTAACTTTGGAACATATTATTACTATTTCCGCTTTCGAAAATCCCGTTTTGGATTTGTTTTTAGAAAACCGAATCAAAAATTTTGACCCCGCCGACGAACAACTCTTTGTCCTGCAAATCTTCGAACAGAACGTATATCGCTTTTTGAGTTGCCTCAAAAGTTTAAACTTGAAGCGCAATCAAATTGAAAAAGAGTTAGCCGATTCGTTAGAGAGTAGCCAACTGCGTCAACTATTGAGTATTGAAAAAAGTTTGGTCTATTTTGTGAATACCTTGAGTGCCAATGACCTGTTGAAACTCAAAATGAAACGAACGGATTTCCTTCATATTCGGCCCTACGAAGACAAAATGGACTTGTTCGAAGATATTATTATTGACAACAGTCAAGCATTAGAAATGTCCAACGTTTACACTAATATCTTAAGTAGTACGATGGACGCCTACACGTCGATTATTTCAAACAATTTGAATGTTGTTATTCAACGTTTAACCCTCATCACCATTATTTTGATGGTACCTACCTTGGTGGCAAGTTTCTACGGGATGAACGTCAACGTGCCGTTTGACGAAGACAAAGGCTCCACACTCGCATTCTTTTCTATTATTGGATTTAGTATCTTGATTTCCTTGGCGTTAGCTTGGTTTTTCCGCCGTAAAAAATTAATCTAAGCGCATTCTAACCCCCGTTTTCCACACTTCATCACTATTTTGTTAATAAGTTGATTAATTTTCCACACAGAGTTATCCACACTGTGGAAAACTTATTAAAAATTATTTATTGTTGATTTTCAATGTCTTAGTATAGTTATTAACAATATGTGGATAACTTTGGTGTAAAAAAAGGGTTAAGTTTTATAATTTTATGTCACTATGATGAAAACGCATCTTTGACCGCGTTCCCATCCTACCATTTTCTTTCTGGACGAAAGAAACCTTAGAGAAAGAAAGACTCGATTACAACTAAAATCAAGCAAAGCATACAACCAGCGTCGTTTCGGGCGTCAGATAGCTATGTGCCTGAACGAAAAGATTTAACAAATTTTTATTTTTTACATCAATCTTTTGACAAAAAACAAATTGTTGTGAAAGGTAAAATTATTCTGCGGATGACCGCTTTGCTGTTAGCAATTAAATAGTCACAAAATGGGCTTTCAATTGCTAATAGACTAAGAGTCAACCGAAATGATAAGGCCTTTGCAACGTCATTGTTAACCGATTTTTTAAACTATTTTTATTCAATGAGTGCATTTATAGAACCTATTTTAAAGGAGAATCCAAACCGTTTTGTCTTATTCCCAATTGAACACGATGACATTTGGCAATTTTACAAACAATGTGAAGCCAGTTTTTGGACCGCGGAAGAGATTGACCTATCGGCGGACCTATTAGATTGGGACGCTAAGCTAAATGACAACGAGCGCCACTTCATTAAGCATGTGTTGGCTTTTTTCGCTGCTAGTGATGGAATCGTCAACGAAAACTTAGCGGAAAATTTTGTCAGTGAAGTACAATATACGGAAGCTAAATTTTTCTACGGTTTCCAAATTATGATGGAGAATATTCACTCCGAAACCTACTCTCTGTTAATTGATACCTACATCAAAGACGCTAAGGAAAAAGATTACTTGTTCAACGCTATCGAACACCTAGACTGTGTTAAAAAGAAAGCCAACTGGGCCTTACGATGGATTGAAAATGGCTCTTTTGCCGAGCGAATAGTGGCATTTGCGGCTGTTGAAGGTATCTTCTTCTCTGGTTCTTTCTGCTCTATTTTTTGGTTGAAAAAGCGAGGACTGATGCCCGGTTTATCTTTCTCTAACGAATTGATTTCCAGAGATGAAGGTATGCACTGTGACTTTGCCTGTTTGTTGTACAACAACCATATCGAACAGCCACTTCCGAAAGACACTGTCGAAAAAATGATTCGAGATGCGGTAGAAATTGAGAAAGAATTTGTCTCCGACGCTCTACCCGTCAACCTAATTGGTATGAATGCAGATATGATGTGTCAATACATCGAATTTGTGGCCGACCGTCTGTTGGCCTCTCTGGGTAATCCTAAAATTTATAATGTTGAAAATCCTTTCCCTTGGATGGAATTAATCTCTTTGCAAGGAAAAACGAACTTCTTCGAAAAGCGAGTGGGGGATTATCAAAAAGCGGGGGTCATGGCCGAAAGAGAGAAGCAAGTCTTTAGTCTAGACGAAGATTTCTAATGCAGTAATTAGTGACTAGTAATTAGTAACTAGTTGGGATAAACAACTACACTAGCGAGAATCGGCAACTATCAAATTTTAGAAACAAACAACTTGAGTCAGCTTGCGAGCAATGAGAGGCGAGTTGTGGATTTACAAAACGAGTAAATCTGCAATTCGCTACCTCTTAGTGAGATTTAACAATTAACTTGTACCAAGTTTAAAATGTAAGCTACTGGTTTTCAGTACTTTTAGGTTTTATCCCGATTTTTGTCGGGATTTGATTTTAGATTTCACCTACTCGTGGCATGAAACACTTTCTTCACCTTTTATAAACCAAGATTAATATGCAAGTCCTCAAACGGAGCGGTAAAAAAGAAAATGTGAGTTTTGATAAAATCACCGCAAGAATTAAAAAACTGTGCTATGGACTCAACTCCCAATACGTTGACTATATAGAGATTTCTAAAAAGGTCATTCAAGGGCTGTACGACGGAGTAACGACGGTAGAATTAGATAATTTGGCGGCGGAGACGGCAGCGACCATGGCGGCTACCCATCCCGATAATGCCATTTTAGCGGCTAGAATTGCGATTTCTAACTTACACAAAGAAACGAATAAGTCCTTCTCTAGAACGGTAAAAGCATTATACAATTATATCGACCCGAAGACGGGGGAAAAAGCGGGATTGATTGGGTACGATACCTACAAGTTAATTTGGAAAAATAAGGATAGATTAGATTCGGCCATCATTTATGACCGAGACTACAACTTTGACTACTTTGGTTTCAAAACATTAGAACGTTCGTACCTATTGCGGATGGACAAGCAAGTGGTTGAACGTCCACAACACATGTTGATGCGGGCGGCCATTGGTATTCACGGTGAAGATATTGAATCGGCCATCGAGACCTACAATTTAATGTCCGAAAAGTGGTTTATTCACGCCACGCCTACCTTATTTAATGCGGGTACGCCGAAGCCACAGTTGTCTTCTTGTTTCCTATTAAGCATGACGGAAGATAGTATTTCGGGAATTTTTGAAACCTTGACTCGTTGTGCTAAAATTTCTCAATCGGCGGGTGGAATTGGTCTATCCATTCACAATATCCGTGCACAAGGAAGTTACATCAAAGGAACGGGCGGGACATCTAACGGTATCATCCCAATGTTAAAAGTTTTCAATGATACCGCACGCTACGTTGACCAAGGAGGAGGTAAGCGAAAAGGAGCTTTTGCGGTATATTTAGAACCTTGGCACGCCGACGTTGAGCATTTCTTAGAGTTGAAGAAAAATCACGGTAAGGAAGAAATGCGAGCGAGAGACTTGTTCTATGCTATGTGGATTCCCGATTTATTCATGCAACGAGTGAAGGAAGATGGTCAGTGGTCGCTATTTGACCCTAACGAAGCACCAGGGTTATTCAATTGCTACGGTGGTGAGTTCGAAGCGCTTTACCACAAATACGAGCAAGAAGGAAAAGCGAGAAAAGTCATCAAAGCCCAAGATTTATGGTTCCAAATTCTGGACTCACAAATTGAAACGGGAACTCCTTATATCTTGTATAAAGACGCCGCCAATAAAAAATCTAACCAAAAGAATTTAGGAACGATTCGGTCCAGTAACCTTTGTACCGAAATTATGGAATACACTTCGCCCGACGAAGTGGCGGTCTGTAATCTAGCCTCTATTTCTTTGGTAAAGTTCGTGAAGGAAGACCGAACATACGATTTTGAGAAACTATACGAAGTAGCAAGAGTCGTCACGCGCAACTTGAATAAAGTGATTGACGTGAATTATTATCCCGTCAAAGAAGCAGAAAACTCTAATATGCGTCACCGTCCCGTTGGAATTGGTGTGCAAGGGTTGGCCGATGCGTTTATTAAAATGCGTTTCCCTTTCGATAGTAAAGAAGCCAGGCAACTGAATAGCGAAATTTTTGAGACCATTTACTTCGCTGCCTTGACCGAATCCAATGCGATTGCCGAACGAGATGGCGCCTATTCTTCTTACGAAGGGTCTCCCGTTAGTCAAGGAATCTTACAGTACGATATGTGGGGCGTCACGCCAACTGACCGCTGGGATTGGGCCGATTTAAAGGCTAAAATCAAAAAGCACGGTATTCGCAACAGTTTGTTGTTAGCACCGATGCCGACCGCTTCCACCTCGCAGATTTTGGGTAATAACGAATGTTTTGAACCCTATACTTCCAACATGTATAGCCGTCGAACGCTATCGGGTGAGCACATCATTGTTAACAAGCACCTGTTGAAAGACCTAATTCGACTGGGACTTTGGAATAACGACATGAAGCAGCGGCTGATGGCCGCTAATGGTTCGGTGCAAAATATTCCAGAAATTCCGCAAGAATTGAAGGATTTGTACAAGACGACGTACGAAATCAGTCAGAAAGTCATTATCGACATGGCGGCCGACCGAGGCGCTTTCATTTGTCAAAGTCAATCGATGAACCTGTTCGTGGAGAGTCCCAACTTCGGTAAGCTATCTTCTATGCACTTCTATGCGTGGCAAAAAGGTTTGAAAACGGGTATGTACTATTTGAGAAGTAAAGCGGCCGTTGACCCCATTAAGTTCACTTTGGACCAAAAACACCAGCGGGTTAATGCCACTGCTAAAGCAACGGTGACGGCCAACGTTGGTGCCATTGCTGAGAACATGGAAAACATGGCGGACGGACAGGCTTGTAGCTTGGATGACCCCGATTGTTTGATGTGTGGGGCTTAGTAATAATGTAGCGTAGGCATCTTGTCTGCGAAAAATATAGTAGCAGGCAGGATGCCTGTTCTACGATTTACGCCAAGTTTAGTAATACTATCAATCGGTCGAGCGTTGTGTGATGCGCTTGGCCGTTTTTTGTTTATTAAAATTGGAGTAAGTATGTTTGAATAAAATTAGTGTATGAACTCAGTTAGAATGTACTTAGAAGTAAACCCACAAATATTGGGAGGTAAGCCAGTTCTCCGAGGAACTAGAGTTGCTGTACAAACGCTATTCGATTATTTAGCAGATATTTCTTTGGAAGATTTCTTGGAAGGTTTTCCGTCCGTTTCTAAAGAACAAGCAATTGGAGTGCTTGAGTTATCTAAGGAACTTGTAAATGCCACAACGCTACCAATGAGGTAGTCATTTTAGTAGCATAGACTTGATTTTTTGAAGGTTAATTGTTAGAAGAAAACCGAATATTTCAACCTATAAAGTTGCGATAAAGCACACAAATTCTTACCTTTATCTATAATTATTTGTCGTTATAATACTTGAAAAAACTCCCTAATACATAACTAACTGGTAGCTAGCCCTTCTTTCGATTAGCTATAAGATAAGCCTTCGTCGGTTAGTTTTCCCTCCCCAAATTCTAGTAGTTCATTGCGCTAGTCCCCGTGATTTTTACCCTTGTTTTGGGTATCAAGCACAGATAAATTCCCCTACATTTTTCGCGAATACCAACTTATTAAAAACTACACGTATTTCATCACAGCTAAAAACAACATTTAGGCTAGTTGCTTTCAGCGTCAATGCGACTCCTTTTCCTACCGATTTTGGAAATCAATTTGCTAGTTATCACGTCAATCTAGACTTGTTGGACTTTACACAGGTCTCTAATAGTGCTTCCGTTAAGATAAGTATCGACTTTTTGACGGGGATGGAAATTAAAGAAACTCGGTTCGAGAAAAAAGCGAACGGGAGAACTTATTATGTGAACGATATTGTAACGCCCAAGTATCGAGCTACGGTGGTTGACCCTGCGGGTAATATTTTGCTCCAAGAGGTCTATGGAGGATTTGATAAATCGGTTGATTTCGGTCGAGATTTAAGTATGCCCGAAAGCTATTTGGCCAACAAATGGATAACGGAAAAGCAGCAATACTTACGACGACTAGAGTTCCAGAACCTAGAGTTCGCAACCTTTCAAGCCGACCTAATTGAAGTCCTCAAAAATAAACCCATTGAGGAAATAGAAGAAGAGGAAGAAGAAAAGGAGTAGAAAGCGGAAAAAAAGGAAGAAATACAAGAGGTTATTGAGAAGATAGTGCTAAAGGCGAGAGGGGCATCTAAAGCAAAGCAACCAACAACGAAAAAAGTGGAAAAAGAAACCGTAGTAGTGTCCCGTCCTAAAACTAAACAAAAGAAAATTAAGACCAAACGTTCTACCAATAAAGGCTCGAAAAGAACCGCTAAACAGTCCAAGGTCAAATCTACGGCTACGATTACGGAGGTCCAACTAGAAGAGAAAGAGACGACTGCTAAAAGGCGGCGGCGTTACCGAAGCCATTACTTTGGTACTAAAAATTTCTTGAAAGTAAATCTACCCAATCTAGCGTTTGGCAATGTGACGCTCAATTACGAGCGCATGGTCAATAAACAACACACGGTATCTGTTCACTTGGGTTATCTTCGTCCACAAAAGCCGTTTTTTGCCCTACACAACCTGCTCAATTTGGAAGACGATTTGGCACTCGGCACTATGTCGGGCTTTACGGCCACCGCAGAATATCGGTTTTACCAAAACCAACAAGGGGCTGGTAGAGGATTCTACGTAGCTCCTTACGTACGCTATGCGGACTACGATTTAGCTGTCAACACCGTTATTGTGGACAATTATACAGAAACAAATACTAGTGTATCTACCATTGGAGTAGGGGGTCAAGTGGGCATGCAGTGGCTCGTGAATGACCAAATTAGCATCGATTTAGGTATCTTGGGATTGGCCATTCAGTCTTATAATCTGAAATCCACTTTTAAAACCATAGACGAACCCGTTAACTTCGACGAAATTGAAGACCGCGTACAACGAGCAGTAGAAGGATATCCTTTCGTACAAGGATTAGATTTTGTGGAAACCGAGGAAGAACTTTCTTTAAAGATGCCTTTTTTATTCGGTGGCGCTCGTGCCTACTTAACGGTAGGCTACAAGTTTTAAGTAATTCTCTATTCTGGTTATTTTGTTTTGTTGATAAATGCTATTATCATTGCTAATTATCGACGAAACGAGACATAATGAATGATAGATGATGGTTTTTGCACTTCGTAAGACGATTGTTTTTAATTTATTACGCATTAATATCATTCATCATTCATTTGGCGAAGACATTAAAATAAGCAAAGTATTAGACAAGCAATAGTAAACTATCTCGGTCGATGATTCAGTATAAATTTACGAGACAATGATTATCGACTCCAAGACCATTGGCCTTTTTTTAGGCCCCATTCTCTTTCTACTCACCTTACTCTTTTTCCATCCCGAAGGATTAAATCCGCAAGCCAATGCTGTCTTAGCTAGTACGCTCTGGATAGCCATTTGGTGGATAACCGAAGCCATTCCGATTGCGGTAACAGCGCTTTTACCCATCATTTTGTTTCCACTAACGGGCGGTCTAGGCTTATCGGAAACTACCGCCTCCTTCGGACACAAATACGTTTTTCTCTACGTCGGCGGTTTTATCATCGCAATTGCCATCGAAAAATGGAATTTACATAAGCGGATTGCGCTGAACATCATCAACTTCATTGGTACAAACGTAGTTAATATCATTTTAGGATTCATGGTCGCTACGGCCTTTATGTCCATGTGGATTTCCAATACGGCTACTTCGGTGATGATGCTGCCGATTGGAATGGCGATTGTAGCGCAATTGCGAGACAATCCAGATACCGTTGAGGACGAAAACTTAATTTTTGGTAAAGCGTTAATGTTAGCGATTGCCTATGCCGCGTCGATTGGGGGAATGGGAACGTTGATTGGTACGCCTCCAAATTTGGTGCTAGCGGGCGTGGTAGAGGAAACCTTTGGCTACGAAATTACTTTTGCGCAGTGGTTTAAGTTTGGCTTTCCGATTTCCGTCGTTTTGCTTTTTCTCTGTTGGAAATACCTCACTAATATTGCTTTCACGTTTAGACAAAAAACTTTTCCCGGAGGACGGGCCGAAATTAAAAAGCAACTAAACGCTTTGGGAGCTATCAGCTACGAAGAAAAGTTGGTGTTAGTCGTTTTTGCGGCTACGGCTTTTGCGTGGATTAGTCGTTCTCGTTTGTTAAAACCCCTTATTCCAGCGATTGACGATACCATTATTGCGATGGTGAGCGCCATTATTATCTTCTTATTGCCTACCAAAGACCGAAAGCGAAGACTACTCAATTGGGAAGAAGCGGTGAAATTGCCTTGGGGCATTCTGCTGCTTTTTGGTGGGGGAATGGCTCTGGCGGCTGGTTTTAAAGAAAGTGGCCTAGCGTTGTGGATTGGTTCGCAAATGACGCTTTTGGAAGGGGTAGCTATTCTGTTGTTGGTCTTTTTGTTAATCGCCGCCGTCAATTTTCTGACGGAAATTACTTCTAATCTAGCGACGACCGCAATGCTGTTGCCCATTCTTTATCCGATGGCCAAGACCATTGATGTGCACCCGTTTGTATTGATGGTGTCGGCCACCGTTGCGGCCTCTTGCGCTTTTATGTTGCCCGTTGCGACGCCACCCAATGCGGTCGTCTTTGGGTCAGGGTACTTACGTATTCCCGATATGGTGAAGGCGGGGATTTGGATGAATATTTTGTCGATTATTTTGTTGACGCTGTTCGTTTATTTTTTATTGCCTATTTTGTGGGGGTTTGAACCAGATGTTTATCGGGAGGTGTTTTGAGTTAACGAAAAAATAAACGGTTCTTGGGCACGTTGCATTCGTATAAAATAAGTGGGGACTACTCATTTTTGGTTTGTTGGCTTTGAATTGTAGTGTGTGGTTAATTGGGAGGTCGAATTTATCCTTCAAAATGTAGCGACAAAGTAAAGGTCCGAGATAGAATTTTTTCAATTACTCTCGACTGCTCCAAATTCGCATCGTAGATAAGCGTATTTCCTAAACCTTGAGAATACTTCAGCTCGGGCGAAAAGATAAAATAAGGAAAGAAGAACTGAATGCCTACCCCAATTTCTCCCGCAAAATCCGTCGGCGCAATTTTCACTAACTCGTCTCGCTGCCTTGCTTTAGATTCACTTGCCACGTCGAAACCGTATTTTACACCCGCTACGACAAAAATTCGTTTGTCTTTGTAGGGAGCCGATTTGTAGCGTACGTGAAAAGGCAATTCTACAAAAACGGATTCGAAGGGCTTTTTGGAGAGCACTCGTTCGTTGACCGTGGAGCGAAATTCTAGCTGCCGTTCGGCAAAAGATAAGGTAGGTAAAAAACGAAAGTCAAAGTACTGACCAATCTTAAGATTGGTCACAATACCCAAATTGAAACCAGGTCCTGAAATGGATTCGACCCGAGAAATGCTGTCGTTGAGAATAAAGTCTCTGGACTGAAAAACCTTATGATTGGCTCGATTGAATCCTAGAGTAATACCAAAGTAGTAAGGCTTTTGTTGGAAATCGAGAAAGTTGTAGTTGCCTCTAGCATTTTGAGCATTGGTATCGGTGAGCAAATTCCCACCCAAACCACTCAGAAAAAGTAAGGTAAATAAGCTTATCTTTACTTGAAACCGATGTAAATGGAACAAATCCCTAAACTTAATTTCTTGCATTTATTTGAGTTAAATCCTGATTCTTTGAGAACGGCTAAAAAATCTTCCCCGTCTGGAAAGGCCTGCACCGATTCGTAGAGATACTGATACGCTTTCGGGTCTTTAGAAGTTACTTTTCCGATGAGCGGAAGAATGTACTTAAAGTACAAATTAAACAATTGTTTGAAAGGAAATATTGTGGGGCGAGAGAATTCTAATACAACGATTTGTCCACTATTTTTCAAAACCCGATTGATTTCTTTCAGTCCTTTTTGCAAATTTTCGAAGTTGCGTACACCAAAAGCTACGGTCACCGCATCGAACGTTCCCGTTTCATACTGCAAATTTTCACTATCTCCTTGGTCGAGTCGGATTAAATTATTCAATCCTTTGTCCGCAATTTTCTTGCGGCCTATTTTCAACATCTCATTGGACAAGTCCATCCCGATAATCTTTTCGGGTTGTAATTGCTTATTGATTTCTACGGTTAAGTCCGCCGTTCCCGTTGCCACGTCTAAAATGTGTTTTGCTTGGCGATTCTCGATGGCTTTGATGGCTTTTCTGCGCCACAAGACATCTATCCGAAGCGTTAATAACCGATTCAAAAAATCGTAGTACGGCGCAATGTTGTCGAACATATTGCCCACTTGGGTCTTCTTACTTCCTTCTTGCTGATACGGCTTGACTACTTGACTCACGATAGAAATTTTTTGAAGTGAAAAATTATTTTGCAAAAATACATTATTTAAGCGGCTCAGAACAGCCGAGTAAAGTTAACGTACTAATAAAACTTCAAAAATTACTGAAAGTTCAGAAGGTTTGTTATTGGTTACTCGTTATTGGTTATTTGTCCAGATGTTGACTGTGGGTCTTTAGATAAATAATCAATTTTTCGAAAGGAAAGTGGTTCCAGCACTCGAAGTGCAGGAACCACAAAACCAATTATAATAAAGCTTGATAAAGAGTAGCCCATTACCAATTTAATAAACAACT